>NZ_JBEZWH010000003.1:0-275872 GCF_040703975.1 Spirillospora sp. NPDC029432 | reverse complement strand
GCCTCCCCCGCGCGGGGGAGGCGGCCGGGCCTGGCGTCAGGTCTTGCGGGAGCGCTCGTCGTGCTCGGCGAGCTTGGCCAGCCGGGCGTTGTACGCGGCCAGTTCATCGTCCTCCTCGGCGGCCGCGGGGACGTCCTCGCCGGCCGCCACGGCGGCGGCGCGGCGCTGCTCGGCGCGGTCGGCCTTGCGGTCCTCGCGGCGGGCCTGCCGCTGGTCGTCGAAGTACCACTGGAACGCCAGCGCGATCAGCACGATGAACGTGGGGATCTCGCCGAAGCCCCAGGCGATCGCGCCGCCGGTGTGCTGGTCCTTGAGCAGCGAGGCGCCCCACGGCGGGTCGACCGCCGTGTACCAGCCGCGCGCCAGCGGCTCGCCGAGGTTCATCAGCGCGATGCCGAAGAACGCGTGGAACGGCATCGTGACGAACAGCAGCAGGATGCGGCCCGGGTACGGCAGCTTCTTCGGCGCCGGGTCGACGCCGATCAGCACCCAGAAGAACAGCGTGCCGGCCGCCAGGAAGTGCGCGGTCATCGCGATGTGCCCGAGGTGGTTGCGCATCGCGGCCTCGAACAGCGGCGTGAAGTACAGCGCGAACGTGCTCACCACGAAGATCAGGGTGGCCACCGCCGGATGCGCGACGAACGCGGCGTACCGGCTGTGCAGCGCGGCCGTCAGCCACTCGCGCGGGCCCCGGTCGCCGCGGATCGCGGCGGGCTTGAGCGCGCGCAGCGCCAGCGTGACGGGCGCGCCCATCACCAGGAAGATCGGCGTCAGCATGTTCAGCACCATGTGCTGGACCATGTGCACGCTAAACAGGATCGGCGAGTACGTCGCGAGCCCGGTCTGGGTCGCGGCCCAGATGGTGAGCAGGCCCGCGAACCAGGAGACGGTGCGCAGGACCGGCCACCCGTCGCCGCGCTTGCGGAGCCGGAGCACCCCGGCCAGGTAGAGCCCGCCGAGCACCAGGACCAGCGCGGCGAAGAAGAAGTCGAACTGCCACAGCGTCGCCAGCCGGCCCGGCGTGAGCGCGGGCGGCATGTCGTACCCGATGAGGACCTTGACGGCCGACTCGTCGGTGGTGGGGGCGGGCGGCGCCGTGCGGGCCAGCGCGACCGCCAGCCCCATCGTGGCGGCCATCACGGCCACCTCGACGGTGGCGAGCCGGGCGAACGCGCCGGGCTTGCGGGCGGCCAGGGCGGGCAGCGTGCGGCGGCGGTGCCACCAGCCGAACCAGCCCAGCGCCGCGAACGCCACGACCTTGCCCAGTGCCAGCCGCCCGTAGTTGGTGCTCACCAGCTCGGCCGGGTCGGGCATGCGGGCGATCACGTTGACCAGCCCGCTGACCCCGACGGTGATGTAGCACCACAGCGCCATCCGGCTGAACCGCTCGGCCATCACGCCGAGCCGGTCGCGGCGGGAGAGCGCGTGCACGCCCACGATGGCCAGCCCGCCGACCCACGGCGCCACCGCGAGGACGTGCAGCGCCACGCCGGTGACGGCGACCGAGTGGTTGGCGGCCGAGGAGGAGTGGCCGGTCAGCGGCGGCGGCAGCAGCGCGATCGCGCTCAGCGCCAGCAGCCCGGCCGCGGCGGCGGGCGTCGCGGCCGTGCGGGCCAGCAGCGCCACGACGACGGCGAGCAGCACCACCAGCATCAGCGCGGTGCCCTGCGGGAGCTGGCCGACGTAGCTGCTCAGCTCGTTGCCGGTGAGGATCTGCCCCACCGGCTGGCCGAGCACGTCGGCCACGGTGAACACCAGCGTCGCCGCCGCGGCGGCGGCCCAGGCGGCGGCGGCCCACGAGCCGGCGCGCAGGTAGGCGACCGCGTCCTCGCCGAGGCCGGCCGCCTCGCGCCTGCCGCCGCCGGTGAGGGGCAGCAGGAAGACGGCGGCGATCAGCGCCCCCACGGCGAGGGCGGCGGCGAGGTTCATCGCCGTCCGGGAGACCGGCAGGCCCCAGCGGGTCACGGTGCCGGCGTCCGCCAGCCCCGGGATCACCTGCTCGGCCGCCGCGCCGCCAAGCACCAGCGCGGCCGCGAGCCCCGCGACGGCGGCGGCCAGCGCGACCGCGGCGGCGCGCACCACGGCGGCCCTGCCGTCGCCGGCCCTCGTCGCGGCCGCGGCCGCCTTACTCACCGGAGCCCCGCTTGCCGGCCCGGTCGCCGGCCTCGCCGGACGCCTTGCCTGCGCCCGGCTTGGGGCCCTGGGCGGGATTCTTCCGCTTGGCCCGGAACACGATCACCATCCCGATCCCGATCCCGATCAGCGCCCCGACCACAATCATGACGAGGTTGGCGGTACCGGAGGAGTCCCCCGCGGCCGCGGCCGGGGCGTGGGCGAGGGCGGGCGCGGCGCTGGCCGCGCCGAACACCAGGGCCAAAACAACGACGGCGGCCGGGCGGCGCAGCCGGCGCGGCGGGGTGAAGGTCATCATGGGCGGCCGGGTCTCTCCAGATGGGTTCGGGGCCCTTCTAGCCTACTGAGCACCCTCGACCGCGCCGTCCCCCCTCACCCCGAGGCGCGCGGGCCCCGGCGGTACGGGCTCAGAGGCCGCAGTCGCAGCACTCGCAGCACCTGCAGCAGTCGCCGCAGCCGGGGTCGCAGTTCCCGTCGCAGTGCCGCGTGCACCAGCACCGGTCGCCGCACTTCCTGCCGTGGTGCTTGCTCCATTTCGGCTGGTAGACGCCGCAGGTGAAGCACACCAGCGTGCCGGTGAAGCACGGGATCGGCAGCCCCGGGCGCGGCGGCCGGCCGCCGTGCCCGCCATGCCCGCCATGCCCGCCGCCGTCCCCCCAGCCGCCACCGCCGCCGCCGGACCAGCCGCCGCCACCGCCGCCGCCCTGGTGCGGCGGCGGGTAGTGCCCCGGCTGCTGCGGCGGGTACGGCTGCTGGGGATAGGGCTGGTGAGGGTGGTGGGCCTGCTGCGGGTGCCCGTACGGTCCCTGCGGGGGCGGCCCCGCCGGGTACGCGGCGAAGGAGCGTTCCACCGAGCGGCCGACCTCGCGGTCCAGCAGGGCCCGGACGAGCCGCGGCTGCTCCATCTCCACGTCGGCGAGGGCCAGCCGGAGGCCGTGCAGCGCGTCGTCGCAGTGCCGGCGCGCCTCCTCCGGGCTCGTCCCGGTGGCCAGGAGCGGGTTGTACGCGCCGGCCGCCAGGTCCTCGTGCACGTCCTCGACCGCGTCGAGCAGGTGCGCCAGCCGCCCGAAGAAGCGGCCCGCCTCGGCCAGGTGCTCGGCATTGCCCTCCCGGCCGGCGAGCACCGCCGTGTGGGCGAAGACGGCCGCCACGGCCGTCTCGGTCGGCTCGGTCAGCTCCAGCAGTCCCAGGCCGCCCGCCGCCTCCAGTTCCGGCTGGCGCGCGACGGCGTCCCGCAGCACCGCCGGGTCGAAGCCGACCGCGGTGCTCGTGCCGCCGCCCGCGGCGTCCCAGCGGTCGGCCATCCGGCCCGCGGCGGCGGCGACGAGCCGGCGCCGGTACGGGCCGTCCCCGTCGGCGACGTGGTCGCGGGTCTTGCCCGCGGCCAGCAGCAGCGAGGTGGCCGCGGCCAGCCGCGCCCCTTCCGCCCGCGTCTCGACGACCTCGGCCGTCCTCATCCCGCGCAGCGCGCACGGGCCCGCCTTCCGGCGGGGCGACAGCTCCGGCCGCTGCGCCTCCACCAGGACCGACACGAGCAGCCCGTCATAGTTGGTGACGAGCCGGGCGGCCTGGCCGTGCCGGTCGCGCAGCGTCAGGCACAGCCCGCACAGGTGGGCCATCCAGTCCTTGAACAGGGATCCGCACAAGACGTGCTCGCACGGCCGTACCACTCCGAACATGTAGCGAAGAACTCCTCAGCTGGGACGCGTCACGACGGGACGCCGCCGCACCGGCGACACTGAACCGACGCGATCATCCCAGGACGGGTTCCTCCCGATTCCGCCGATGTCGATCACGCAGCGGGAATCGCGCGGGGGTCACGGAGCCGGGGTCAGACGCCGGCGCAGGTGAGCGCGCGGCGGTACGCGTCCAGGCCGGGCCGTTCGGGGGCGCCGGTCTCGGCCAGCAGCTCGGCCAGGTCGAACCACGCCTGCGCGGCCTCCCGCACCGACTCCATCTCCTCCAGATGGGTCGCGGCCTGGGTGAGGACCTCGACCGCGCGGTCCCGCCGGCCCAGCCGCACGCACGCCTCGCCGAGCACGGTCAGCGCCCACGCGGTGGCCCGGCGCGGCGCCCCGCCCAGCAGGTCGAGGGCCTGCTCGGCCAGCGCCACCGCCTCGGCCGGACGGCCCAGCGCGGTCTCGGCGCGGGCCAGCTCGGTCAGGCACCAGGCGACGTCGATCTCGCCGGCGGAGCTGGCGTTGATCTCGCCGCGGACCCGGTTGAGCAGGTCGCGGGCGCGGCCGGCGTCCTCGGGCCGGGCGCGCAGCAGCAGCCCCGCGTACACGATCCGCAGCCGGGCCAGGTTGCGCGGGTCCTCGGGCGGGCCGCCGTCGGCGGGCGCGGCGCCGTCGTCGCCCGCCAGCAGCAGGGCGCGCTCGGCCAGCGCGACGCCGTCCTCGTACTCGCCGCGGATCTCGGCGACGTAGGCGGCCTCCCAGTACGCGGCCATCCGCGCCCGGGCACTGCCGATCCGCTCGGCCCGCTCGACCAGCTGGCCGGCCAGCTGCCCGGCCCGGACGAGGTCGCCGCGCTCGATGAACGCGGCCAGCAGGGCGGCGCCCAGGTGGACGGCGGCGTCGGTGGAGTCGGCGCCGGTGGCGATCAGGTGGCGCAGCGCCTCCTCGGCGACCTCCACCCCGGCGCTGATGTCGCCGCGCTCGCGCAGGCAGCGGCTGAGCGCGACGTGCACCCTGGCCCAGTGGCCGAGGTCGGCGTCGGCGGACGCCTCGGCGGTGAGGGCGCGCAGCCCGGCGATCGCCTCCTCCAGCCGGCCGGCCGCCTCCAGCGCCAGCGCGTGCCCCCAGCGGGCCTGGTGCAGCATGCTGGGCAGCGCGACCGCGTCGGCGTTGGCCAGCACCTCCGCGAACCGCTCCCGGGCCTCCTCGGCGGCCCCGTTGCGCAGCGCGATCTCGGCGTAGTCGAGCGTCACCCGCAGCTCGTCCACCACGTCCTCGCTGACGCCGCTCACCAGGTAGGTGGCCGAGCAGTTCAGCTTCTGGGCGAGCAGGTCGATCACGCTGGGCGCCGGCACCCGCTTGTCGCTCTCGATCAGCGAGATGTAGCTGTCGGACAGTTCGGGGAACGCCAGCTGCGCCTGGCTGATCCCCTGCCTGATCCGCAGCGCGCGGATGCGCTGCCCCAGAGTCTCCCGATCCATCGTCTGACCACCGCCTACGAGGTTCCAGCCCGGGTCCCGCCCGGGGATCGCGCGCCGCGTCATCGCATTCGCACCAAGGCAGGCTATAGCGGACTCGGCCGGTCACGCAGCGTTCCGCCGAACTCGGCGCCCGGGCCGTGGGAGTGCTCCGGGGCTGCTGTACTAACGTCATGACCGCAGCCTCGGACCCCGTACTGGGCCACGTGTCCGCCCATGTCTCGACCCATGTCCTGGACACCCGCCTCGGACGCCCGGCCGCCGGCGTGCCGGTACGGCTCGACGCCTACCTGGACGACACCTGGCGCCCGCTCGCCGAGGGCGCGACCGACGCCGACGGCCGCTGGAGCGCTCCACCCGCCGGGCCGCCGTCGGGCGGGGCGGGGTCCGCCACGTACCGGCTGCGGTTCGGGACGGGTCCGTATTTCGCCGGGCTGGGCGTCTCGACGTTCTACCCGGAGGTCAGCGTGATCTTCACGATCGCCGATCCGGGCGAGCGCCACCACGTCCCGCTGCTGCTCAGCCCGTTCGGGTACTCCACGTACCGGGGCAGCTGACCGGGCCCCGGGCCGGCGACCGGCCGGGCCGCACCGCACGGCCACCCCGGCCTTCTCCCCGGGTTTGAACGTCCTGGCGGCCGTCCCGGGTGTCAAATAGTGCCGTCATGGCGTAAGCAGAAGGTAGTGACTTTCCCCCGGTCCCTGAAAGGCGTGGCTGTGCAGTCCCCGGACTCCCCCTCCGACCCACCCGCGGACCGTTCCGGCGGCCGGCCCCGGAACGGCCACGTCCTGCTGGCGCCGGACCGGTTCAAGGGCTCGCTGACCGCGCCGGAGGTCGCCCGCCACCTGGCCGCCGGGCTGCGCCGCGCGCGGCCCGACGTGCCGGTCGTGGAGCTGCCGGTCGCCGACGGCGGCGACGGCACGGCCGAGTCGGCGATCGCGGCGGGCTGGCGGCGGGTCGAGGTGGAGGTCTCCGGGCCGACCGGCCGGCCGGTGACCGCCGCGCTGGCACTGGACGGCCGCACCGCGGTGGTGGAGCTGGCCCAGGCGTCCGGGCTGCGCCGGCTGCCCGGCGGGCGGCCCCGGCCGCTCGGCTCCACCAGCCTGGGAACGGGCCAGCTGCTCGCGCACGCGGTACGGCTGGGCGCCCGCCGGATCGTGCTGGGCGTGGGCGGCGCGGCCTGCACCGACGGCGGCGCCGGGCTCGTCCAGGGCCTGGGCGGGCGGCTGCTGGACTCGCTCGGCAAGGAGCTGCCGCCGGGCGGGGCGGCGCTGCGCTCGCTGCACGCCCTCGACCTGCGCGGGATGCCCGACCTGTCCGGCGTCCAGGTGGTCGTGGCGGGCGAGCCGGAGGGCACGCTGCTGGGCCGCAACGGCACCGCGACCGGCCAGGCGGGCCGCCGCGGCGCGACCCGCGAGGAGATCCGGGTGCTGGACCTGGGCCTGCGCCGCTGGGCCGACATCGCCGAGGCCGCGTCCCGTACGGCGTCCCGCGACCGGCCCGGTTCGGGCGCGGCGGGCGGGGTGGGCTTCGCCGCGCTGGCGTTCCTGGGCGCCACGATCGAGCCCGGGATCGGGCTGATGCTCGACCTGCTGGGGTTCGCGGAGCGGGCGCGCGGCGCGCACCTGGTGGTGACCGGCGAGGGGACGCTGGACGTGCGGTCGCTGCGCGGCCGGGCCCCGATCGGGGTGGCGCGCGCCGCGGCCCGCGCCGGGGTGCCGGTGGTCGCCGCCGTCGGCCGCCGCGGGCTCACCGGGGAGCAGCTCAGGAAGGCCAGGATCCAGGCGGTGTACGCGCTGACCGACATCGAGCCGGACGCCGGGCGCTGCATGCGGCAGGGCGGCCCGCTGCTGGAGCAGCTGACCGTCGCGATCGCCGACGAGTGGCTGCCGCCGCGCCGCCGAGCCCGCCCGGCCGGGGTTTACGGCATGTAAGGGTTTCGCCGCATCGCCATGCATGTTGCGGTGTGGCGGCGCCGCCCGCGCGGCCGCACGCTGGGAGTGACGGAAGAGCCCGCGCGGGGACACCCCCCGCCGCGGGCGCCGTCCATGCCCAGGCTGTGCGCGCACAGCGCCCATCGGCATCGCCGGAGGACCCCATGAAGGTCGGCGTACCCAGCGAGATCAAGAACCACGAGTACCGGGTGGCGATCACCCCCGCGGGGGCCCATGAGCTCACCCGCCGCGGGCACGAGGTGTTCGTCCAGCGCGGCGCCGGAACGGGGTCGGCGATCCCCGACGAGGACTACACCGCCGCCGGCGCCAAGATCCTGGAGTCGGCCGACGACGTCTGGGCCGAGGGCGAGCTGGTCCTCAAGGTCAAGGAGCCCGTCCCGGCCGAGTACCACCGGATGCGGCGCGGCCAGACGCTGTTCACGTACCTGCACCTGGCGGCCTCCAGATCGTGCACCGACGCGCTGCTGGCGTCCGGCGTGACCGCGATCGCGTACGAGACCGTCCAGCTGCCCGGCGGGGCGCTGCCGCTGCTGGCGCCGATGTCGGAGGTGGCCGGCCGGCTCGCCCCGCAGGTCGGCGCCGCCGCGCTGATGCGCTCCAGCGGCGGCCGCGGCGTGCTGCCCGGCGGCGTTCCAGGCGTGGCCCCGGCCCGCGTCGTGGTGATCGGCGGCGGCGTGTCCGGGCTGAACGCGGCGCAGATCGCGGCCGGGATGGGCGCCGAGGTGACCGTGCTGGACGTGAACGTGGACCGGCTGCGGCACATCGACGCGATCTACCAGGGCCGGCTGCGGACCGTGGTGTCCACCGCGTACTCCGTCGAGCAGGAGGTCCGGGCCGCCGACCTGGTGATCGGCGCGGTGCTGATCCCCGGTGCCAAGGCCCCGACGCTGGTCCCGCACGCGCTGGTGGCGCGGATGCGGCCCGGCTCGGTCCTGGTGGACATCGCCATCGACCAGGGCGGCTGCTTCGAGGACTCCCACGCGACCACGCACGACGACCCGACGTACCGGGTCGAGGAGTCGCTGTTCTACTGCGTGGCCAACATGCCGGGGTCGGTGCCCAACACCTCCACGCACGCGCTGACGAACGTCACGCTGCCGTACGCGGTGCGGATCGCCGACAAGGGCTGGCGGGACGCGCTGTGCGACGACCGCGCGCTGGCGCTCGGCCTCAACGTGCACGACGGCGCGCTCACCTACGACCACGTCGCCGAGGCGCACGGCCTGCCGCACGTGCCGCTGGAGTCCGTGCTCGCCTGACCCCCGTACAGTGGCCCCATGGGCGACCTGATCATCGTGCGGCACGGCGAGACCGAGTGGAGCCGCGCCCGGCGCCACACCGGGCGCACCGACCTGCCGCTGACCGCGCGCGGCGAGGAGCAGGCCCGGGCGCTCGCGCCGGTCACGGCCGGGCGGGCGTTCGCCCGGGTGCTGTCCAGCCCGGCCGAGCGCGCCCGCCGTACGGCCGAGCTGGCCGGGCTCGCGGTCGACGACGTGGACCCGGACCTGTGGGAGTGGGACTACGGCGGGTACGAGGGCATCACCAGCAAGCGCATCCGGGAGGACCGGCCGGGCTGGTTCCTGTGGGAGGACGGCGTGATCCCCGGGGACGCCGACCATCCGGGCGAGTCGGTGGAGCGGGTCGGCGAGCGCACCGACGCGGTCCTCGGCCGGGTGCGGCCGCTGCTGGCCGAGGGGGACGTCGCGCTGGTCGCGCACGGCCATCTGCTGCGCGTGCTGACCGCCCGCTGGCTGGGGCTGGAGCCCGCGGCGGGACGGCTGTTCCGGCTGGAGACCGGTACCCTGTCCACGCTCGGGACCGAGCACGACCGCCCGGTGATCGCCGCGTGGAACGTCCCCCCGCCGGCCGGCTGAGCGGCCGTTCGCGCCCGGGGGAATGCCGGGACCGGCGGATACGATACCCCTATGGGGTTGCCGCGCCGGCGGCGCCCCGTCCGGACCGATGACGCCGGCCCGATTGCGAGGACGACGATGACGACACCCGAGACTCCCACTCAGGCCGCCCCGACCCGCGGCTACACCGCGACCAAGGACCAGCTGCAGACCCGGCTGCGCCGGATCGAGGGCCAGGTGCGCGGCATCGAGCGGATGGTCGACGACGACCGCTACTGCATCGACGTCCTGACCCAGATCAGCGCCGTCCAGGCGGCCCTGGACAAGGTGGCGCTCGGCCTGCTCGACGGCCACGTCCGGCACTGCGTCGCCGAGGGCGCCGAGGAGGGCAAGTCCGAGGCCATGTCGACCGAGCTGATGGCCGCGGTCGGCCGGCTGATGCGCCGCGGCTGACGGTACGGCCCGCCCCGCCGCTCAGGACGCGACACCCAGCGCCGCCGCGCTCTCCTCCCGCTCGCGGGTCAGCCGGCGCGCCCGGAGCGCGTCCGGCCGGTAGCGCACATGCTCCGGGATGACCTTGGTGGAGCGGTAGAGGCCCTTCAGCGTGACCGTGGCCGCCAGGTCGGAGGTGGGCAGCCCGGGCAGCCCGTACATCCGCCGGGCCCAGCGCGGCAGCGTGGAGACCACGAGCATGCCGAGGCCGGGCGCGGCCAGCTTCAGCGGCAGCAGGTTCCGGGGCACGTTCGGGTTGAACATCCGCAGCAGGCCCTCGCGCGCCTCCCGGCACGCCCAGACGCGGCCGCGCATGTCCGCGTAGTACGCCCGCATCTCGCCGACCGAGGCGGGGACGTCCGCCGGGTCGAGGCCGACCACGGCGGCGGCGCGGCGCTGCTCGTCCACGAACCGGTCGGCGTCCGCGCGGCTCAGCGGCACCCCGGCGCGGCGGGCGATGTCCAGGTACGAGTCGACCTCGCCCATGTGCACCCAGAGCAGGTTCTCGGGGTCGTCGACCGGGAACGTCTCGCCGGTGCGCAGGTCGAGGCCGGTGAGCTTGGAGTGCAGCTTGCGGACGCGGCGGCCGACCCGCTCGACCTCGGCCTCCGTCCCCCAGGTGCGGACGCGGACGAACTCGACCGTGCGCTCCAGCCGGGACCACGCCTCGCGCGGGTTCATCAGCTCGGAGTTCTGGGCGGTGCCCCACATCGACCGGGGATGCAGCGCCTGGAGCAGCAGGGCGCGGACGCCGCCGACCATCAGGACGGGCTCGCCCATCACCCGCCAGGTCACCGATCCCGGCCCGAACAGGCCGTAGTCCTCCTGCACCGCGCGCCGTCCTTCCGCCGGGAGACCGTGCCTCAAGGTAACTAAAGGCTTATTTCCCGGCTATGACGGGCGTCACACGGCATTCACGACTTTCCCGGGTTTCCCGGCTTCCCGGTTCCCGGCTATTCGACGCTGACGGTCTCGCCCGCACCGCCCCGGCCCGCGCCGCCGTCGTCCTCGTCGCCGTCCTCGCCGTCTTCCTCGTCCTCGTCCTCGTCGTCCGGCTCGGTCTGCTCGCTGACCCAGGCCAGGTAGTCCATGCTGCCCGCGACGACCGGAGTGGCGATGATCTCCGGGGTGTCGTACGAGTGCCCCTCGGTGATCAGGCTGGCCAGCTCGTCGAAGCGGGCGTCGGTGGTCTTGAACACCACCATCCACTCCTCGGCGGACTCGATCTCGCCCTCCCACCAGTACGTGCTGGCGATCGGGCCCACGAGCTGGGCGCACGCGGCGAGCCGCTCGGAGACCGCCGACCGGGCCAGCTCGGCCGCCTCCGGTCGCGAGTCCGTGGTCGTCGTCACCTGTACGTACGCCTGGGCCATGGCACGACTCCTTCCCCGATGCCCTGATCGTAGTCGTGCCGGACCCCGCTACCGGCGCGGCCGGACGACCAGCGCGCTGCCGCCGCCCCGCCGTACCGGCTCGGCGACCGCCTGCACCAGGCCCGGCCGCAGGAACTCCAGCCCGGTCGCGGCGCCGATGACCCCGCGCGGCGGCCCGGCGAACAGCGCCACGTCGTGGCCCTTCCCGGCCAGCGCCGCGCCGTACCGGTCGATGAACGCCTGCTCGGCGAACACCTGCGGCGTGTTGCGCTGGGTCGCGCGCGGCGCGGCCAGCGCCGCGGGCAGGTCCATGCCGAGATCGACCCGGTTGAGCAGGATCTGCAGCACGGTCGTGATGATCGTGGAGCCGCCGGGCGTGCCCAGGGCCAGCTTCGGCCGGCCGTCCTCCAGCACCAGCGTGGGCGCCATGCTGCTGCGCGGCCGCTTGCCCGGGCCCGGCAGGTTCGGGTCGGGCGCGGCGCCCGGCGCGGGCGGCTGGACGGTGAAGTCGGTCAGCTCGTTGTTGAGCAGGAACCCGCGGCCGGGGACGGTCAGCCCGCTGCCGCCGAACTGCTCGATCGTGACGTTGTACGCGACGACGTTGCCCCACTTGTCGGCCACGACGAGATGGGTGGTCTGCGGGCCCTCGTACCTCAGCGCCTCCGCCGCGCCTCGTTGCGGCGCGCACGGGTCGTAGTCGCCGTCCGGCGAGCCGGGCGCGACCGGCGCCGCCGCGGCCCTGCCCGGGTCGATCAGGCACGCCCGCTCGCGCGCGAAGCCCTTGGACAGCAGCTCCTTCAGCGGGACGTCCACCTTGTCCGGGTCGCCGACGTAGCGCCCCCGGTCGGCGTACGCGAGCTTGGACGCCTCCAGGTAGTAGTGCAGCGCCTGGACCGGGTCCTTCTCGTCGAGCTCGAAGTTCTCCAGCATGTTGAGGACCTGCCCGACCGTGGACCCGCCGGACGACGACGGCGGCATGCCGTAGACGTCCAGCCCCCGGTACGAGACGCGGGTGGGCTCGGGCGTGCGGGACCGGTAGGCGCCCAGGTCCCCGTCCTTCATCAGCCCCGGACGCACGTTCCGCCCGGCCTCGGGATCGACCCGCGGGTCGCGCACCGTGCGGACGACCTCGCGGCCGAGGCCGCCCCCGTACAGCCAGCCCGGCCCGCGCCGGGCCAGCTCGCGGTACGTGCGCGCCAGGTCGGGGTTGCGGAACGTGGAGCCGACCGCCGGCGGTTTCCCGCCCGGCAGGAACAGCTCCCGGGTCGGGACGATGTCGGCGAACCGCTCGGCGTTCACGGCGGTCTGGTCGTGGAACTCCTGGTCGACGGTGAAGCCGCGCTCGGCGACCCGGATCGCGGGCCGCAGCAGCGTGCCGAGGTCGCGGGTGCCGAAGCGGCGCAGCGCGGTGTCCCACTGCGCGAGCGTGCCGGGCACGCCGACGCTGAGCCCGCTGGTCACGGCCTGGTCGAACGGGATCGCCTTGCCGGTCGCCGGGTCGACGAACGAGTCCGCGCGCATCGCCCGCGGCGCCGTCTCGCGGCCGTCGACGGTGTACACCTTCCGGCGCTCGGCGTCGTAGTAGGTCATGTACCCGCCGCCGCCGATCGCGGCCACGTACGGCTCGGTCACGCCGAGGGTGGCGCCGGCGGCGACGGCCGCGTCCATCGCGTTGCCGCCGTTCCGGAGCACCTCGATCGCGGTCCGGCTCGCGTCCAGGTCCACCGTGGCCACCGCGCCGCCGTACCCGGTGGCCACCGCCCGCTTGCCGGGCGGCCGGTCGTGGCCGGCGTGCGCGGGCGCCGTCACGGGGGCCGTCACAGGGGCGACGAGCGTCGCGGCGACGGCGAGCGCGGCGGGCGCGATCAGGTGGCGGCGGGCCGATGCGGCGAACGACACGGGACCTCCTGTAGCGGTCGGGCCGGTGGCCCGGGAGCGCGGCGCCACCACCGTTTCACCGATCACGGCGGGGCGCCAGAGTCCCGGCCGGGCCCGGACGCGGCATGGCACCACACCCGGCACGGGCATTACCGATCTTGACCATCCCCCGGCGATTCCAAACGATCAAGCGCTAGACATTGCGGTTTTACCTAAATATGGGGAAGTGTTAGGTCTTCCACCTTCACTGTCTCGCGAACAGCGGCGCGGGTTCAGGCCTTGGGGAGCACCTATGACCTGGGACATCCGCATGCGAAACACCATGTTCCGAAAACTGCCCGTCGAGCAGGCGACCGGGCAGCTGTACGGCGGCCGGCACCGGCTGCGCGTGGTCTACCGGACCCGCGATCTCGTCGTGCTCGGCCTCGGCGTCATGATCGGCGCCGGCATTTTCAAGATCTCCGGAGTGCAGGCCGCCGCGAACGCCGGCCCCGCGGTGATCATTTCCTTTCTGATCGCCGGCGCGGTCTGCCTGCTGGCCGCGCTCGCGTACGCCGAGCTGTCCTCGATCGTCCCGGTCGCGGGCAGCGCCTACTCGTTCAGCTACGTCGCGTTCGGCGAGGTCTGGGCGTGGGTGGTCGGCTGGTCGCTGATCCTCGAGCTGCTGCTGGCGGCGTCCGTGGTCGCGCGGGCCTGGTCGCTGTACGCCGCGCAGGCGCTCGCGGACCTGAACGTCCCCGTGCCGGAGTGGCTCGCCGGCGTGATCGGGCAGCCCAAGGGCTTCGACGTGTTCGCCCTCGGCATCCTGCTCCTGCTGGTCGTGCTGCTGGCGACCGGGAGCCGGCTCGGCCTGCGCACGCTGTGGTTCATGGTGATGGCCAAGCTGATCGTGATCGGGCTGGTCATCGCGGTCGGGCTGACGTACTTCGACCCCGGCAACCTGACGCCGTTCGTGCCGCCCGCCGAACCGGCCCCCGACGCCGGCGGGCAGAGCGTGCTGAACGCGGTGCTGGGCTCGGTCACCGGCGGCACCCCGCAGGTCTTCGGCGTCTGGGGCATCCTGGCCGCCGCGCCCGCCATCGCGTTCGCCTACATCGGCTTCGACCTGATCGCGACCGCGTCGGAGGAGACCGACGACGCGCCGCGCAAGGTCCCGCGCGGCATGATCACCAGCCTGGTGGTGGCCGTGGTGCTCTACCTGGGCGTCGCGATCACCCTGGTCGGGATGGTGTCGTACGGGCGGCTCGACCCGGAGAAGGTCGTGCTGACCACGCCGTTCACGATGGTCGGCGCCGGACCCGTCGGGCACGTGGTCAACATCGGCGCGGTGATCGCGCTGACCACGGTGATCCTGGTGGTGCTGATCAGCCTCACCCGGGTGGTGTTCTCGATGTCGCGGGACGGGCTGCTGCCGCGCGGCATCGCCGGGATGAGCCGCTACCGGGTGCCGTCCCGCGCGACCCTCGTCGCGGGCGGCGCGGCCGTCGTGATGTCGCAGACCATCGACGTGCTCACCCTGGAGCAGATGGTCGTGATCGGGACGCTGTTCGCGTTCCTGTTCGTCTGCGCGGCGGTGCTCGCGCTCCGCCGCGACCGGCCCGACCTGCACCGCCCGTTCCGGATGCCGGCCGCCCCGCTGACCGCGGTGCTGGGCATCCTCGCGACCGGCTGGCTGATGCTGAACCTCAAGGTGCAGACCTGGGGCTACTTCACCGTCTGGATGCTGGCCGGCCTGGTGCTGTACCTGGTGTACGGCCGCCGCCGCAGCGAGATGCGCCGGCTGCTGGACGAGGGGCCGCGCCGCCCGCCGGCCGCGCTGATGACCGCCCCGCCCCCGGATCTGGCGGGCCTCGCCGGTCCCCCGCCGGGCGCCCGGCCCGTCTCGACCGTGCCGCCGCCGCCCGGCGCCGGTACCCCGGGCGTGCGGCCGTACCAGCCGGAGCGCTTCGACACCGGCCAGTTCGCCCAGCGCCACCCCGGGCCCGGGAACGCGGCGCGCCCGCCCCAGCCGCCCCAGCGGCCACAGCGGCCACAGCGGCCACAGCCTCAGCAGCCCCCGCCGCAGCGGGCCGAGCGGCCGCCCCAGTACGGCGGGCGCCCGCAGCCGCCCCGCCATCGCCGCTGAGCAGAGCACGCCCGGCCGGACGCCGCCTCCCTGACGGGAGGCGGCGTCCGGTTTTTCGGGGTGGACGGCCGCCGTTTCGTCGGCTATGTTCTTCTCATAGCGAGATGAACTCATACTGAGACTTACTTACCTTGAGACTTACCGGATCCGGGACGGACGGGCGAGGGGCGATGAGCGAGCGGCACGGCGAGAGCGACTTCCTGGCGGCGTACGACCCCAGGGAGTACGACCCGGTCTCGGTCACCGTGGACGTGGTCGCGCTGACGATCCGCGACGGCGGCCTCCACGTGCTGCTGGTGCGGCGCGGGCGGCCGCCGTTCGAGGGGATGTGGGCGCTGCCGGGCGGGTTCGTGCACGGCGTGCGCGACGCCGAGGACCTGCCCGACGCGGCGGTGCGGGAGCTGGCCGAGGAGACCGGGCTGAGCGCCGAGGGCGGCGCGCTCGACCGCGTCCACCTGGAGCAGCTCGGCACGTACGGGGCGCCGGGCCGCGACCCCCGGATGCGCGTCATCTCGGTCGCCTACCTGGCGTTCGCGCCGGAGCTGCCCGACCCGCGGGCGGGCGGCGACGCGGCCGACGCGGCGTGGACGCCGGTCGGGGCACTCGGGCTGGGCGCGGCCGGCGAGCAGCGTCCCGGCACGACCCGGCGGCTGGCCTTCGACCACGCGCGCATCCTGTCGGACGGGCTGGAGCGCGGCCGGTCCAAGCTGGAGTACACGCCGCTGGCCACGGCCTTCTGCGCGGCCGAGTTCACGATCCCGGAGCTGCGCGCGGTGTACGAGGCCGTCTGGGGCGAGGAGCTGCACGCCGGCAACTTCCACCGGAAGGTCCTGTCGGTCCCCGGCTTCGTCGAGAGCACCGGCGCCACCTCCGACCGCGGCGGCCGCAAGGGCGGCCCGCGGCCGCGGCTCTACCGCGCGGGCGACGCCCGCCTCCTGCACCCGGCCCTGCTGCGGCCGAGCAGCGAAGAGGAGATCAGGTGAACAGCGATCCGGTCACCCTGGAAGAGGCGCTCGACCGCCTGGACCGCGCCCGCACCCCCGCCGACCTGTTCGGGGACGACCGCGCGGCGGCGGCGCGGACCTACCGGCGGCTGGCCCGGCTCGTCCACCCCGACGCGACCGGCGGCCGCACCACCGACGCGTTCGCCCGCCTGACCGCCCTCTGGCGCGACCGCGACGCCGGGCCCGTGACGATCACCACGAAGCGGCACGCGTACCGGCTCGGCGCCCGCCGCGCGAGCGGCGACCTGGCCGAGCTGTACGACGCGGACCGCGACGGCGGGCGCCCCGTGGTGATCAAGCTGCCGCGCGATCCCCGCGACGGCGACCTGCTGGAACGCGAGGCGGTGGCGCTGCGCCAGCTGCCCGAGGACGGCGACGGGCGGTTCCTGCCGTACGTGCCGCGCCTGGTCGAGTCGTTCCGGCACCGGGACGCGGCGACGGGGGCGGTGCGCCGCGCCAACGCGATCGCGCCCCTCGACGGCTTCCACAGCCTCGCCGAGGTGCGCGCCGCGTACCCGGACGGGGTCGACCCGCGCGACGCCGCCTGGATGTGGCGGCGGCTGCTGGTCGCGCTCGGCTTCGCGCACCGCGCGGGGGTCCTGCACGGGGCCGTGCTGCCCGAGCACGTCCTCATCCATCCGCGCGAGCACGGACTGGTCCTCGTCGACTGGTGCTACTCGGTGCCGGGCTGCCTGCCGTCCAGCACCGGCCGCGTCCCCGCGATGGTCGACCGCTACGCCGACTGGTACCCGCCGGAGGTCCCGGGACGGGAACAGGCGAGCGAGGCCACCGACATCTACCTGGCCACCCGATGCATGACCCACCTGATGGGCGACAAGGCGCCCAAGCCGATGCGGCTGTTCGCCAAGGGCTGCCTGCTGCCCTCGCAGCGGCGCCGGCCCCGCGACGCCTGGCGGCTGCTGGCGGAGTTCGACGAGCTCCTGGAGCGCCTGTACGGCCCGCGCCGTTTCCGCCCGTTCACGATGCCCACCGACCGCTGAGACCCGAAGGAGAAACCCATGGGAAGCGGACACTGGTCCACCGACGTCTACGACGCGGCGCGCAGCTACCGCGCGTCAACCGGCGCGAGCGCCTTCGCCTACAGCGACGGCGGCGCCACCGCCACGCACCCCGACCTCGACCCGAAGGGCGTGACCGTCCGGGAGAGCCGCGACTCCGACGACCACCCCGAGTCGCTGGCGATCGCCGTGCTGTTCGACGTCACCGGCTCGATGCGGACGGTGCCGCGCACGCTCCAGACCAAGCTGCCCGACCTGCTGGGGCTGCTGCTGCGCAAGGGGTACGTGGAGCACCCGCACATCATGTTCGGCGCCGTCGGCGACGCCACCTGCGACCGCGCCCCGCTGCAGGTCGGCCAGTTCGAGGCCGACAACCGGATGGACGACGACCTCGGCAAGATCCTGCTGGAGGGCGGGGGCGGCGGCCAGATGACCGAGTCGTACGAGCTGGCGATGTACTTCATGGCCCGGCACACCGCGATCGACTGCTACGAGAAGCGGGGCAAGCGCGGCTACCTGTTCATGCTCGGCGACGAGCTGGCGTACCCGAAGGCCAAGCGGCGCGAGATCGCCGCGATCATCGGCGGCGAGCCGGCCGAGGACGTGCCGATCGGCGAGCTGGTCCGCGAGCTCCAGCGGATGTACGACGTGTACTTCATCATCCCCGAGGGCAGCTACCACGCCGGCGACCCGAAGCTGCGCGGCTTCTGGCAGGACCTCCTCGGCCAGAACGTGCTCTACCTGGACGACCTGGACGCCGTCTGCGAGACGATCGCGCTGACGATCGGCCTGGCGGAGGACGCCATCGACCTGGAGGAAGGGCTCGGCCACCTGTCCGAGGTGGGCTCCGACGCGGCCGCGTCCGTGTCCCGCGCGCTGGCCCCGCTGGACGCCGCCCGCGCGCCGGTCGCGACGTCGGCGGCCCCGCCCGGACTCGGCTCCGCGCCGTCCGCGACGACCCGGCTCTGAGGAGCGGCGTGGCGCACGTGATCGTCGCCGACCTCGGGTACGGGGACGCCGGCAAGGGAACGGTCGTGGACCGGCTCTGCGCGCGGGGGCCGGAGCCGGTCGCGGCCGTGGTCCGCTTCAACGGCGGCGCGCAGGCGGCGCACAACGTCGTGGCCGAGGACGGGCGGCACCACACGTTCGCCCAGTTCGGGTCGGGGACGTTCACGCCGGGCGTGGCGACCCACCTGTCGCGGTTCATGCTAGTCGATCCGCTCGCCCTCGCCGGGGAGGCCGCGCACCTGCGGTCCCTCGGCGCGGGCGACGCGATCGAGCGCCTCACCGTCGACCGCGCCGCGCCGCTCACGACGCCGTACCACCGGGCCGCGAACCGGGCGCGGGAGACCGCGCGCGGCGCGGCCCGGCACGGCTCGTGCGGCATGGGCATCGGCGAGACCGCCGCCTACGCCCTGGCGCACCCGGACACCGCGCCGCGCGCGGGCGACTGCCTGTCCCCCGCGCGGCTGCGGCGCCGGCTGGCGGCCGTGCACGACTGGTACCGGGACGAGTTCCCCGGCGGCGAGGCCGTCCCGCCCGTGGACGACTGCGCGGACGCCTTCACCGCGTTCGCGGAACGGGTCCACGTCGTCGGGGAGGAGCACCTGCACCGACTGCTCCGCGCCGGGAACGTGGTCTTCGAGGGCGCCCAGGGCGTCCTCCTGGACGAGTGGCGCGGCTTCCACCCGTACACGACCTGGTCGACCACCACGTTCGCGAACGCGGAGACGCTGCTCGCGGAGGCGGGGCAGGGGCCCGCGTACCGGCTCGGGGTGCTGCGCGCCTACGCGACCCGGCACGGGCCGGGCCCGTTCGTCACGGAGGACCCCGCGCTCACCGCGGACCTGCCCGACGCCCACAACGGGACGGGCCGCTGGCAGGGCGCGTTCCGCGTCGGCCACCTGGACGCGGTGGCGCTCCGGTACGCGCTGGAGGTCGCCGGCGGCGCCGACGGGCTCGCCGTGACGCATCTCGACGTCGCCCGTGAGCGCGGCGACCTGAAGCTGTGCGTCGCGTACGACGGCATGGACGCGATCCCGGCCGGGCCCGCCCGCGACCTGGCGGCGCAGGAGGCGCTGACCGGGCGGCTCCTCACCGCCCGGCCCGTCTACGAGCCGCTCCCCCGCGATCCCGTGGCGGCGATCGAGGAGGCGCTGGGCGTGCCGGCCGTCCTGGGCTCGTACGGCCCCAGGGCGTCCGACAAGCGCCTCCTCAGCGCCGCTTCGCGCCGCCGAGCACGCGGTATCCCAGGGCGGCCAGCAGGAAGCCCGCGATGAACGTGACGTCCCCGACCTCCGGGACGTTCTTCGGCACGAGCCCGACGTACAGCTCCTGGTTGCAGAACAGCGCGACCGACACCACCACGGCGACGGCCATCGCGATCGGCCCCGCCGGGTTGCGGTGCCCCTTGTCGAACAGCAGCGCGTCGATCGGCTCGCCGCGGCGCAGCCACATGTCGGTCAGCACGACACCGAGCCAGGGGCCGATCCAGTACGCGATGACCAGCAGGAACGTCTCGTACGCGTGCCCCGCGTCGGCCAGCCCGAAGAACGCGACGACGAGGCCCAGCACGCCGAAGCCGAGCGCGGCCAGCGCGCGCTGGAGCGCCGGCGGCAGCCGCACGCCGATCGTCACGAACGACATCGCGCCCGAGTAGATGTTGATCGCGTTGGCGCAGATCGCGCCGAGGGTGATCGCCAGCAGGGTCAGGTGCGCGACCAGCGACGGCAGGTGCCCGGTGAACGTGCCGGTCGGGTCGCCGAGCGCGTCGCCGCCGATGGTGACCGCCGCGGCCCCGACGATCTGCAGCGACGTGCAGCCGAAGAAGATCCCGAGGCCGGCGGAGATCCCGACCGCGCGGCGGCCGGTGTCCGGCGGCAGGTAGCGGGTGAAGTCGGCGGCGTACGGGTTCCAGCCGGCCGCGTACCCGAACGCGGCGGCCGTGGCGATGACGAAGCCGCCGAGCCCGCCGCCCTCGCCGCTCGCCGGGGCACCGAAGTCCGCCTTGCTCAGGATGATCGCCGAAGCGACCGCGAACACCGCCGCCAGCACCGGGAACGCGTACCGCTCAACGGTATGAACGAGGTTGTGGCCGAAGAATCCGATGGTCACCTGGAGCCCGACCACGACGACCAGGCACAGCGGCTTGGGCAGATCGGTGAGCGTGGCCAGCGCCAGCGTCGCGCTGACGCTGTTGACGGCGAACCAGCCGACGCCGCCCGCGATCGTGTTGAGCGTCGCGGGCAGCGCGTTGCCCCGGAACCCGAACGGCACCCGCCCGAGCACCATCTGCCCGACGCCGTGCCGCGGGCCCCGCGCCGACAGCACGCCGTGCGCCAAGGCGCCCAGCGCGCTGCCCAGCAGCGCCGCCGCGGCCGCCTGCCAGAAGCTCAGCCCGAACGCGGCCACCGCCAGCACGCCGAGGAAGATCGTCGCGAACTCCAGCTGCGGCGACGTCCACGTCCAGAACAGCTTCAGCGGCCGGCCGTGCCGCTGGTCGAGCGGGATGAACTCGGCGCCGCCGGGTTCCACGGCCGCGACGCGGTCGCCGTAGTCGCCCTCCCGGACGACCACGCCGGCGGGTGGTTCCTCGGTCTTCGCGCCGTCGTGGACGTCGGTCATGAGGGGGCCTTTCCGATGGTCGCGGGGGGGTCAGCCGACGGTGATCGCGTCGAGCCGTTCGAGGAGGAACTCATGAGCGCGCACGGGCGCCAGCTCGGCGCGGCCGATCGGCGGCGCGAACGGCTCGATCCGGGCGCCCGGGTCGCACTCGTAGAAGAAGACGAGCGACACCAGCTCCTCGTCCGGCGCGCTCGGGTCGGGCGGCAGCACCCGGTGCCGGTTGGACTTCCACCGGTTCCCCGACCAGACCGCCAGCAGGTCGCCGACGTTGATGGTGAACGAGTCCTCCACCCACGGGGCGTCCACCCAGCCGTCCTCCTCGGTGTCGCCGGTGAAGACCTGGAGGCCGCCGACGCCGTCCTGCCGGTCGAGCACGGTGACGGTCCCGAAGTCGGTGTGCGGCCCGATCCGGAACTGGCCGGGCTCGGGCGCGCCGAGCTGCGACAGCGGCGGGTACCGGTTGATGTTGAGCGTGTACGACGGGTTGCCCGTGTACGCGGCGAAGTAGTCCGGGTCCAGGCCGAGCGCGGTCGCGCACAGCCGCAGCAGCTCGTCCGACAGCGCCCGCATCCGGGCCGTGTACTCGGTGAGCAGCTCCTCCAGCTCGGGGACCTCGGACGGCCACACGTTCGCCAGGAACCACTCGGCGTCGAACAGCGGGTCGCCGACCTTGGCGTCCGCGCCGATCGCGAACGTCTCCTTCAGGTCGGGCGGCGTCTCGGTGCCCTCGGCGTAGCCGTTGGCCTCCACGCCCGGCGGCAGCCAGCCGCGCTCGCCGACCGTGGCCGCGTACGCGCGCTTGACCTCCTCGGGCTGGGCGAAGAACCGCTTGGCGGCGGCCCTGATCCGCTCGCGCAGACCGGCGGGCACCCCGTGCCCGGTGACGACGAGGAAGCCGATCTCGCTCAGCGCCTCGTCCACCCGCGCCGCGACCGCGGCGCGCTCCTGCTCATCGCCGGTGAACCAGGCGGTGAGATCGATGACCGGAACGGCGTCCATGGAACGTTCCTCCTCGCGAAAGCGCAGACGACCGGCCTACTATCGCCCGCGTCAAGACCCCGTGAAAACCCCCGGAACGATCTTCGAGGGCAGATTTAACACGGCTGGAACACGGCACCGGGCGAACGCGCACGAGGAGCGCCGTGCGAACGGCGCTTGACCGCCCCGCCACGGTGCGGTCTGATCACCTCAGGCCCCACCCCCAGGAGGTCAGCCTTGCGCGCCCGAGCATCCCTGGCCCTGGTCGCCGCCGCCCTCACCGCCGCGGCGCTCGTCCCGATCCCCCCGGCGAGCGCCGCCGCCACGGGCGACGGCTGCGACCCCGTCGACCCGGCGGCGTGCCTGCTGCCGTTCCCGAGCGACTGGTACACCGTCCGGGACGGCTCCACCCCGACCGGCCGCCGGGTGAACATGAAGACCACGCTCGGCAACGCGCTCGGCATGCCGATCCGCCCGGCCGAGTGGAACCGCGCCGACGGTTTCTCGCCCGGGTCGATGCTGCTCACCCACGTCCCCGGGATCGACCTGGCCCGGACGGGCGCCGCCCCCATCACCGACATCGGCGCCTCGCTGCGGCCCGACGCGCCGATCGCCGTCATCGACACCGCGACCGGCGAGCGCTGGCCGTACTGGGCGGAACTGGACGCCAACGCGACCACGCCCGCCCGCCAAGCACTGATCATCCGCCCGGCCCGCAACTTCGTGGAGGGCCACCGCTACGTGGTGGCGCTGCGCGACCTGCGCGACGCCTCCGGCAAGCCGATCGCCCCGAACGCCACGTACCGCAAGATCCTCGACGAGCACCTCGAACCCGGCGACCCCCTGTACGAGCGCCGGCGCGCCAACCGCAGGGTCCTCGCCGACCTGAAGCGCCACGGCATCGGCCGCGACGGCCTCCACCTGGCCTGGGACTTCACCGTCGCCAGCCGGACGAGCCTGGCCGGCCGGATGCTGCACATCCGCGACGAGGCCCTCCGCGATCTCGGCAGGCGCTCTCCGGCCTTCGTCGTCACCGAGGTCAAGGAGAACGTCGACGACCGGATCGGCCGCGAGATCAAGGGCACGGTCCTCGCGCCCAGCTACCTGAACCTGCCCGGCGGACCGCCCGGCTCGCGGTTCCACTACGGGCGCGACGGACTCCCGGCCCGGCTGCCGCTCAACACCCAGCCGGTCCCGTTCCAGTGCGAGATCCCGCGCTCGGCGTTCGAGCGCCCCGCCCGCCCGGCCCTGTACGGCCACGGCCTCCTGGGCAGCGAGGGCGAGGTCGCCGCGGGCAACGTCAAGGCGATGGCCGCCGAGCACGGCTTCGCCTTCTGCGCCACGAAGTGGATCGGCATGGCGAACGAGGACGTGCCCAACGTCATCAGCGCCCTGGGCGACCTGACGCGCTTCCAGACCATCGCCGACCGGCTCCAGCAGGGCATGCTGAACTTCACGTTCCTGGGCCGCGCCATGACCCGGGGTTTCACCGGCCACAAGGCGTTCCGCACCGATGACGGGAGACCGCTCATCGACACCGAGGCCCGCCTCACCTTCGACGGCAACAGCCAGGGCGGCATCATGGGCGGCGCGCTCACCGCCGTCTCCCCCGACATCCGCCGCGCCGTCCTCGGCGTCCCGGCGATGAACTACAGCACGCTGCTCAACCGCAGCTCCGACTTCCCGACGTACGCGCAGGTCCTGAACGCCTTCTACCCCGACAAACTCGACCAGCAGATCGCCCTCGCCCTGATCCAGATGCTGTGGGACCGCGGCGAGGCGAACGGCTACGCCCAGCACATGACCGGCGACCCCCTCCCCGGGACGCCGCCGCACAAGGTGCTGATGCACGTCGCGTTCGGCGACCACCAGGTGGCACCGGTCGCCGCCGATGTGCAGGCCCGCACGATCGGCGCCCGCCTCCACACCCCCGCCGTGACACCCGGCCGCGTCCCCGACAAGGTGCCGTACTGGGGCATCCCCGGCATCAGGACATACCCGTACGACGGCTCCGCGATGATCGTCTGGGACAGCGGCTCCCCGGTCCCCCCGCTGACCAACACGCCCCCGACCGCGGGCCGGGACCCCCACTCCGACCCCCGCAACTCCCCCGAGGCCCGCCGCCAGAAGGCCGCCTTCCTGAAGACCGGCGAGGTCATAGACGTCTGCCCCGGCACCCCCTGCACCATCACCCCACCCCCCTGAACCGCCACCCACCTCCAACGTGACCGGCAGGGAAGCCCTACTCAGGTGGTGCGGACCGAATGCGTTGCGATCGCGTCCGAAGGCCAGATTCGAGCGCAAGCGAGAATCTGATCGCGCAGCGAGCCGCCAAGGCGAGACGAAGCGATGCAGCGATCGCCGCAGTGCCCGCCGAAGGAGGGCGTCCAACGCCCGACGCCAAGGGCAATGCAATAAACACAGTGCCCGCCGAAGGAAGGCCTCCCAGGCCTGACGCCAAGGGCAAAAAATCAAACACCCCCTTCGCCGAGGCTTTGGTAGGCGAGGGCCCACCAGAGTTCGGCGAGGGTGGCGTGGTCGCGGAGGTCGGCGCCGGTGAGTTCTTCGAAGCGGCGGAGCCGGTTGCGGAGCGTGTTGGGGTGGATGAACAGGGCGCGGGCGGCGTCGTCCACGTGCATGCCGCCGGACAGGTAGGTGACGACGGTGCGTTCGATGTCGGGGAGGTCTTGGAGGGGGGCGAGGTAGCGCTCGTAGAGGAGTGTGCCGATCTCGTCCTCGCTGACGACCGAGGAGCGGAGGCCGAGGTCGGCGAGGTCGTAGACGCCGCTGAGGCGGAAGCGGGCGGCGGTGTCGAGTGCGCGGGAGGCGCGGCCGAAGGCGCTGACGGCGTCGGCGGGGCGTACCGAGGGGCCGATGCCGACCACGACGTCGTCGGGGACCTTGGGGCCGGGGCGGCGGGCGAGGAGGCCGGCGACGTCGCCGTCGACGAGGGTCACGGGCGGGCTGGTGTGGGGGAAGTACGGCACGAGGGCGGTGACGATGGCGCGCGCGTCGGTGCCGCCGCGGGCGCGGAAGGGGACGTACTCGCGGTCGGCGTTGAGGCCGAACGCGGCCGCCTGGAGGTGCAGGCCGGCGCGGTCGAGGGTGCCCGACAGCAGTGCGCGGATGAACGCGCCGCGCCGCTGCTGGGCGTCCAGCGCGGTCTCCAGGTCGACGCGGCGGTGCTCGCGGGCGGCGCGGACCATCACGCCGTCGGCCCATGCCCAGACGCGCTCGGCGAGCATGAGGATCTCGCCGGGGTCGGCGTCGTTGCGGCGGGCCTCGCGGGCGAAGCGCTCCCAGACGGTGCGGACGCCGATGCGGTAGGCGTGCATGACGTCCTCGACGGGGATGCCGCGTTCGGCGCGGTCTGCGCCGACCGCGGCGGCGTCGGCGGTGACGGGGTTGCGTTCGCCGTCGACCAGGAAGCCGATGCCGTCGTGGACGCTGGCGGCGACGCCGGGCCGCAGCCGGTCGCGCGGTACGGCGGCGTACGACGGGATCTCGGCCACGATCCGGTCGACGACCAGGTCCACCACCCGTTCCGCCTCGCGCTTGAGGGAGGCCACGGTCTTGGCCACCACCGCGGACCGCTCCACCGCAGCCTCCAGACGACGCTTCCGTAAACCGGGGACTGACAAGGCTACGAAGATCTCACCGTCCGGTACAGTGCCCGCCCGCACAGAGCCGCCGGGAACGCGGTCAGGTGACCTCGAGCGGCGAGGTGGGGTCGTCGTGGTCGCGCCGCGCCACCTCGGCGACGCCGTCGCCGGGGACCGACACGGCGCCGGGCGGCGCCCAGCCGTCGCGTTCCAGCACGGTCAGGAACGCGGCCACCACGCCGGGGTCGAAGTGGTCGCCGGCGCAGCGCAGCAGTTCCTCCTTGGCCTCGTCGACGGTGCGGGCGCGGCGGTACGAGCGGTTGGACGTCATCGTGTCGAACGCGTCCGCGACCGAGATGACCCGCGCGAACTCGGGGATCTCGTCGCCGGCGAGGCCCATCGGGTAGCCGCGGCCGTCCATCCGCTCGTGGTGGTGCATGATCCCGGCGAGCGCCTCGTCCAGGAACCCGATGTCGCGGACGATCTCCAGGCCGCGCAGCGGGTGGAGCCGGATCGCGGCGAACTCCTCGTCGGTCAGCTTGCCCTTCTTCTGCAGCGCCTTGGTGGGGACGCCGAGCTTGCCCACGTCGTGCAGCATCCCGGCGTACCGGATGGCGCGGACCCGGGCGTGGCCCATCCCGATCTCCTTGGCGATCATCACCGAGCCGCGGGAGACGCGCTCGGAGTGGCCGCGGGTGTAGTAGTCCTTCGTCTCGACCGCCTGGCACAGCGCCGCCAGCGTCGCCGCCTGCGCCTGCCGCTGCGCGCGCGTCTGCTGCAGCGCCCAGCGCGCCACGTACAGCGGCAGCAGCACCAGCACCGCCACGAACGGGCCCGTCTCGACCCACGACCACAGGCCCGCGATCAGCAGCCCGAACATGCCGTACCCGAGGCAGCCGACCGCGAGCTGGCCGCTGGCGCTCGCCAGCTCGCGCGGGGTCTCCTGCTTGCCGAGCAGCAGGATCCCCGCCACCAGCGCCATGTTGACCAGCACGAACGTCACCAGCGCCCCGACGAACGGGCCGAACACGTTGAGCACCCAGCCGACCTGGCAGCCGCTGAACCGGTGGCCGCCCAGCAGCTCGAACACGCCGCCGGCGCAGTAGCCGCCGAGGGCGAACTGGGCTCCGTTGAACACCCGCTTGACCGGGGAGATCGAGCGCTGCGCGTTGACGACCGCGCACACGCCGAGCAGCGCGGCGCCCTCGGGGCCCAGCAGGACGGCGGACGCCAGGCTGGCGGCGAAGCTCAGCGACACCCTGGCGCGCTCCACGTTGAGCCGCGCGGGGGTCGAGTCGCAGACCAGGAACAGCACCGCCAGGACGGCGAACGCCGGCCAGTCGACGCCGTCGTAGGAGGCCGTCGCGATGAGCCCGGCCGCCAGCCCCACCACGCCGCAGACGTACGCCCAGGCCGCGAAAGGTAGTGACGGCATGCGGTCCCCCTCCGGGAGTCGGCCTGGCCTTTCACGATAACGAATCGATGAGCATACGGTGAGCGATTCGTCACAGAGAGCGGCGTCACGGGCATCCCGGTGACTCCGGCGGGAAGTCCTGCTTCACTTGGGAGCGGAGGGACTCTCAGGCCGGATGCCCGCGCCCAGCCGCATGCTCAGGACGAACAGTCAGGACTCGCACAGTGAGGACGCGATGAGGGACGCCGCCGTCGACATGGTCGTCGTCGAGCGCGACCGGCACACGGACGTGCTGCTGGCCGGCGAGATGGACCTGCTCTCGGCGCCCGCGGTCAAGGGCCGGCTGCGCGAGCTGGTCGCCGACCGGCCGCTGGTGCTGGAGGTCTCGGGGGTGTCGTTCTTCGACGCCGAGGGGCTGCGCGCGGTCGCGGCCACCGCGCGCCGGGGGCTGGAGTGCGGCACCGGCATCGCGCTCGTGGGCCTGCGGCCGTTCCCGGCGGAGCTGTTCCGCGTGCTGCGCATGGACGAGGAGGTGCCGCTCTGCTCGTCGGCGGAGGAGGCGCTGTGGTGCCTGCTGCCGCGCACCGACGAGGAGATCCGCGGCTGGCTCGGCGCCTGAGCGGCCCTACGGCTGGACGACCTGGCGCACGACGATCTCGTGCAGCCGGCGCTCGACGATCACCCCGACGGGCCAGTCGCGCACCAGGCAGCGCAGCAGCGCGGCCTCGTGCTCGGCGAACGAGGGGTCGCAGCCCTGCTGCTCCAGGCTGGACCGGATCGCGAGCACGTAGTCGTCGTCGGTGAACCCCGGCACGTCGCGGACCATCGCCGTCGTGGTGGCGCGGTGCGAGTTGAGGCCGGCGAACGAGCGTCCGCAGCCGCAGCCCCCGTCGGGGTCGCCGTCGTCGCGCGGGCACACCACGCCGATATGGACGAGCTCGCCCTCGACGCACCAGGCGAAGTCGTTGCCGCGGTAGCCCTGGGAAACGTTCGTGGCGGTGAGCAGCTTCAAGGAAGTACCCCCTCGCGTCCGTCGACCACGCCTACCGTACGACGCGGGTCCGACAGCGGCGCGGCGGGTACGGGGGAAGGCATGAGCGATGTCCTCCTCGTCCGGCGCGACGGCCCCTTCACCACGATCACGATGAACCGCCCGCGGCGGCGCAACGCGCTGTCCCGGGACTTCCTCCTGGAGCTGGCGGAGGCGTTCCGGGAGGCCGGCGGGACCGACGCGCGGGGCATCGTCCTGGCCGCGGAGGGCCCGGTGTTCTCGGCGGGGCACGACTTCGCCGACATGGCGGGCGCGTCCCACGCCGACGTGCGGAGCCTGCTCCAGACGTGCGCCGACCTCATGCGGACGATCCAGTCGGTGCCGCAGGTGGTGGTCGCGCGGGTGCACGCGCTGGCGACGGCGGCGGGCTGCCAGCTGGTCGCGAGCTGCGACCTGGCCGTGGCGGCCGAGAGCGCGGGTTTCGCCGCGCCGGGCGGGAAGGGCGGCTGGTTCTGCCACACGCCGATGGTCCCGATCGCGCACAGCGTCGGCCGCAAGCGCGCGATGGAGATGGCCCTCACCGGCGACATCGTGGACGCCCGCACGGCCGCCGAATGGGGGCTGATCAACTACGCCGTCCCCGACGGGGAGCTGGAGAAGGCCACCAGGGAGCTGCTCGAGCGCGCCACGCGGGGCAGCGCGCGCAGCAAGGCCCTCGGCAAGCAGGCCATGTACGCGCAGCTCGACCGTCCGGAGCAGGACGCCTACACGTACGCGATCGAGGTGATGGCCGCTTCCAGCCAGACCCCGGAGGCGCAGGAGGGCATGGCCTCCTTCCTGGAGAAGCGCCCTCCCGCGTGGCCGGGCTAGGCGGCGCCGCTCAGGCGGCCGCGGCCGCCGTCAGGGCGGGGAGGTAGCCCTTGGCGTGCCCCTCGGCGTTGGGGTGGACGTTGCCGCCGTCGATCCACGGGTCGGCGGTGCAGATCTCGTGCCCGGCGAACGCGGGCCGGGCGTCGGCGAAAGCGAACCCGGCGGCCTCGGCGCGGGCCTTGATCGCGGCGTTCAGCACGTCCGAGCCATCGTTGATCATCGCGCGCTTCTCGGCGCTCATCGCGCCGGAGCCGGTGCAGGTGCCGCCCTCCTTGTAGAGGTACGGGTAGCCCATCACGACGACCTTCGCGCGCGGCGCGCGGGACCGGATCTCGCCGTACAGGGCGTCGAGCTGCCCGGGCAGCTCCTCCTCGATGTACTCGCGGCCGTTCTCCAGCGTGGACCGGCACCAGCGCGCGCTGAACAGCTGGCACACGATCATCGTGGACGCGAATCCTGAGTCGTTGCCGCCGATGCTGATGCTGACCAGGCCGGTCCCGGCGTCCAGCGCCGCGAGCTGCCCGCTCCGCACGTCCGGGATCACCGCTCCGCCGCACGCCACGAACGCGAAGGCGGCGGGGGAATTGGCCGTGGCCCATTTGGCGGGAAAGGAATTGGCGCTGCGGGTGCACGCCTGGTCGATATAGTCGCCGGCTCCCGTTCCGGAGGAATAGGAGTCGCCGAGGGCGGCGTATTCCCCTACGGGCGCTGCCTCACCGGCGGGCGCAGCGACCGAGGCGGGGGCGGTGAGCAGGGACGCCGCGGTGAGGCCGGCGGCGCCCAGAGCCGTCGACGCGGCACGCGAAAAACGCATGGATTTCCTCCAGCGGGGGGCGGGACGAGGAGCCCTCAGTATCGCCGTCCGCCCATCGCCGGGAAAAGCGGTGCCGCCGGTGAATACGGCCAGTGCGATCGCGTGCGGAATGTGCCGCCGCACAATTCGGCGGCGGGCCGGGCGTCCCGGCCGGGTGCGTTCGGTAGGGCGGGCGGGACTCGAACCCGCGGCCAAAAGATTATGAGTCTCCTGCTCTAACCAGCTGAGCTACCGCCCCGGGCGTGCGGGCCGGAGATCCGGTGATCCCCGCCACGCCGGGTGCCATCCTAGCGGCGGCCGTCCTCGGCGGGCCACCGGGAAGTACGCCGCACGGGGGACGCGATGTCATCCCGTGTACCGAGTGACGCGGCCGGTGACCGGTCGGTAGGGTCCGCCTATGTCCAGACTGCGCGGTCGTCTTGTGCTGTTGGTCCCGGTTCTCTCCGCAGCCCTGGCGGTGACCGGATGCTCGGGCGGGGGCGGCGGCGAGGGTGCCGAGCCCGCCGCCGCGAAGCCGACGTTCGACGGGTCCCAGGAGCTCAAGCAGGCCGCGACGGCGATGGCCGGCCTCAAGAGCCTGGGGCTGACGCTGTCCACCGAGGGGAAGCCCGCGGTGCCCGTACGGGGCGGCGAGCTGAAGCTGCTGCGCGGCGGCGACGCCGATGGGACCGTGACACTGGAGCAGTCCGGCCAGACCGTCGAGATGAAGATCATCGCGACCGGGGAGACGTTCTACGTCAAGGGCGCGACCGGCGGCTGGCAGCGCTACCCCAAGGCGGTGGCCGCGGCGATGTACGACCCGTCGGCCGTGCTCGACCCGCAGCGCGGCATCTCCGCCCTGCTCCAGAAGGCGACCGGGGTGAAGGCCGAGGCCACCGAGAACGTCGCCGGCAAGGAGGCCCACCGGGTCCGGGCGACGCTGCCCCGGGACGCGATCGGCGGGCTGGTGCCGGGCCTGACCACCGATGTGAGCGGGCAGATCTGGGTGGCCAAGGCCGACCACCGGCTGCTCAAGGTCAGGGGCGAGATCCCGGCCGCGGCGGAGGGCGGTGAGAAGGGCTCGGTCGTCATCACGTTCACCGAGTTCGACGCCCCGTACAAGATCAAAGCCCCCGAGTGAGCCGGGGCGCGGGCGCGAGCCGCCGCCGGATCGCGATCGGGGCCGGCGGCGCGGTGGTGCTGCTGGCCGCGCTGGACGCCTACGTCGTCACCACGGTGCTGGTGGCGGTGGTCGAGGACCTGGCGATCCCGATCAACCGGCTGGAGCGGGTGACGCCCGTCCTGACCGGATTCCTGCTGGGGTACGTGGCGGCGATGCCGCTGCTGGGCCAGCTGTCGGACCGGTTCGGGCGGCGGGCACTGCTCCAGGCGTGCCTGGTGTTCTTCGCGGCCGGGTCGGTGGTCACGGCGCTGGCGCAGGACGTGCCGCTCCTGACGGCCGGCCGGGTCGTGCAGGGCGTCGCGGGCGGCGCGCTGCTGCCGGTGACGATGGCGCTGGCGGGCGACCTCTGGGAGGAGCGCAAGCGGCCGGTCGTGCTGGGCGCGGTGGGCGCCGCGCAGGAGCTGGGCAGCGTGCTCGGCCCCCTGTACGGCGCCGCGGTCGTGGCGCTGCTGGACGACTGGCGGCTGATCTTCTGGATCAACCTGCCGCTGACCGCGCTGGCGATGGTCGCCGTGCACGTCTCCGTACCGGGCGGCCGGCCGCCGGGCGAGCGGCCGGGCGTGGACTGGATCGGCGGACTGCTGCTGGCCGCCGGGCTCGGCCTGCTGGTGGGCGGCCTCTACAACCCCGAACCCGAGGAGTCGGCGCTGCCGCCCTGGGGCCTGCCGGTGGTGGCGGCGGGCGCCGCCGTCCTGGTCCTGTTCGCGCTGTGGGAGGCCAGGACGCGCACGCGGCTGCTGGACCTGTCCGGCGTGCGGCGCGGCCCGCTGCTGGCGACGCTGGGCGTGAGCTTCCTGTCCGGGGCGGCGCTCATGGTCACGCTGGTGGACGTGGTCCTGGTGGCCCAGACGCTCCTCGGCAAGGACACCGTCGAGGGCGCGCTGCTGCTCACCCGGTTCCTGGTGGCGCTGCCGGTCGCCGCCGTCCTCGGCGGGGCGCTGGCCCGGCGGGTGGGCGAGCGGTGGCCGATGGCGGCGGGCATGGCGGTCTCCGCGGTGGGCTACCTGCTGATCGCGGGCTGGCCGGCGGACCTGGCGGCCGCCTCGTACGGGCCGCTTCCCCGGATGGACGTGGACCTGGTGGTGACCGGCCTCGGGCTGGGCCTGGTGATCGCGCCGGTCTCGTCGGCGGTGCTGCGCGCCGTGCCCGCGGCCCGGCACGGGGTCGCGTCGGCGGCGGTGGTCGTGGCCCGGATGATGGGCATGCTGCTGGGGATCTCGGCGCTGTCGGCGTGGGGCTTCTACCGGTTCCACTCCCTGACGGCCGATCTCCGGACGCCGATGCCGTTCCTGAAGCCGGCCGAGCAGTTCCGGCGCGAGCTGGCCGCGTACGAGGAGGCGGTGCGGGACGCGCTGCGCACCGAGTACCAGGAGATCTTCTGGATCACCGCCGGGCTGTGCGCGCTCGGCGCGGTGCTGGCGCTGGCCGCCGCCGTCCGGGACCGCGACGCGGGCGAAGACGGGAACGAGGGCGGGAACGGCGAGGCCCCGCCGGCGCAGGCCGTTTCCGTCCCCTCCTGACAAGGAGCGCCGGGCGTTTTAGCACGGAACAATCTTGAAACTCGCCGTCCTTGACACGCCTTTTCCCCTGGTGCGAGGTTGATCCGGGCCGCCAAATGACCGTTAGGTCAGGAGGCGGCCCCGCCCCGGAGGGAGGCGCCGATGGAACCGGTGGTGGAGTCCCGGCCCGGCACGACGCTGCGTGCCCGGCTGACGGCCCGCGGGCTGCGCATGACGCTGGGTCCCGTGCTGTCGCACTGGCCGCTCAGCCCGCGCGGGCTGCGGCCGGCGTTCGCGGTCGACCTGGCCGCCCCGCTGGCGCTGCCGGCGCCGCGCTGGGCGGAGGTGGAGCGCGCCGGTTTCGACGGCCTCCCGGCCGAGTGGGTGCGGGCTCCGGGCGCCGGGGACGGCCGCGCCGTCCTCTACTTCCACGGCGGCGGGTTCTTCTCCTGCGGGCTGCGCACGCACCGCCGGATGATCGCCCGGATCTCGGCGGCGTCCGGCGCCCCGGTGCTCTCGGTCGCCTACCGGCGGCTGCCGGCGGCCCCGCTCGCGGTGTCGGTCGCCGACTGCGTCACCGCGTACCGGCACCTCCTGGACGGCGGCACCCCGCCGGAGCGGATCGTCGTCGCGGGCGACTCGGCGGGCGGCTTCCTGGCGTTCGCGGCCGTGCTGAAGGCCATGGACGAGGGCCTGCCCTCCCCCGCCGGGATCGTCGCGCTGGCGCCGCTGACCGACCTGGACCACACCGCCAAGGTCGCGCACGCCAACGCGGCCCTGGACGCCTACCTGCCGGCCCGCCGCGTGGAGCGGCTGGCCGAGCTGCTCGCGGGCGGCGACGGCCCGCCCGACCCGCTGCTGTCGCCGGTGAACGGCCCGCTGGCCGCGCTGCCGCCGGTGCTGATCCAGGTCGGCTCCACCGAGATGCTGCTGCCCGACGCCGAGCTGATGGCCGCGCGGCTGGCCGAGGCCGGGGTGCCGTGCCGGCTCCAGGTCTGGGAGGGGCAGGTGCACGTCTTCCAGGTCTTCGCCGACCTGGTGCCGGAGGGGCTGGCGGCGCTGCACGAGGCGGGCGCGTTCATCCGCGAGCGCACCGCTGCGGGGTCCCGCGAGCCCCGTACGGCGGCCGCCTGAGGCCGATCGCGTTCCGCCCGATTGGACGCGCCTTCGCCGGGAAGGCCCTCACGCACCCCCTCGGCAGAACGGACGCGCGCCATGGCGGACTGGGAACGGATGAGCGGCCTCGACGCCGGCTTCTACTTCGCCGAATCCCCCGACACCCCGCTGCACATCGCGTCGGTGACGGTCTTCGAGGGACCGGCGCCGTCGTACGGGGAGATCGTCCGGGCGGTGCTGGGCAAGCTGCCCGGGATCCCGCGCTACCGGCAGCGGGTCCGCACCGTACCGCTGCACCTGGGCCGGCCGGTCTGGGCGGACGACCCGCACTTCAACATCCTCTACCACGTGCGGCACACGGCGGTTCCGGCGCCGGGACGGCCCGAGCAGCTGCGGAACCTGGCCGGCCGGGTGCTGTCGCAGCGGCTGGACCTGTCCAAGCCGCTCTGGGAGATCTGGCTGGTGGAGGGCCTGGAGAACGGCTGCTGGGCGGCCATCACCAAGGTCCACCACGCGGTCGTGGACGGGGTCGGCGGGGTGGACCTGATGACCGCGCTGTTCGACGTGGCGCCGGACGCCGAGCACCCCGAGGCGACCGAGCTGCCGCCGGCCCGGCCGGCGCCCTCGGGCGCGGCGATGCTGGCGGGCACGGCACGCGGCGTCGCGGCGGCTCCGCTGCGCGGGGCGGCGGGGCTGCCGGGGGCGGCGCGGCGGCTGGCGAGCCCGGCCACGCTGCGCGGCCTCGGGATCGAGCTGCCCAAGGCGCTGGAGCGGCTGGCCCGCCCCACCACCGGCTCGCTGAACGGCCCGATCGGCCCGCACCGCCGCTGGATGTGGACGCACGCGGACCTGGACGAGATCCGCCTGGTGCGCAAGGCGTTCGGCGGCACGGTCAACGACGTGATCCTCGCGGCGGTCGCCCGCGGCTTCCGCGCCGTCCTCCAGGGGCGCGGCGAGCTGGAGCCGGGGACGCGGGTGCGGACGCTGGTCCCGGTGTCGGTGCGGGCCGAGGACGAGCGCGGCGAGCTGCGCAACCGGGTGTCGGGCGTGCTGGTCAACCTGCCGGTCGGCGAGGAGGACCCGCGCCGCCGGCTGTTCGAGATCCGCGGCCAGATGAACGAGGTCAAGCGCACCCACCAGGCGGCGGGCGGGGAGGCGCTGGCGAAGCTGGCCGGGTTCGCGCCGACGCTCATGGCGCTGGGCTCGCGGTACGCGCTGAGCCGGACCCAGCCGCTGGTGCAGACCGTGGTGACCAACGTGCCGGGGCCGCCGTTCCCGCTGTACGTGCTCGGGCGCAGGCTGGTCGGGCTGTACCCGTTCGTGCCGCTGGCGTTCGGGGTCCGGGCGGGGGTCGCGGTCTTCTCGTACGAGGGGCGGCTGACGTTCGGGCTCACCGGCGACTTCGACGGGATGCCGGATCTGGACGTGCTCGCCGAGGGGATCCGCGCCGGCTTCGACGAGCTGGTGCGCCGTGCCAAGTCCGCCTGACGCCGCGGCAAAGAAGACTTTCCTCGCCGGGCCTGAGAGGCGCCACGGCATGCCGCGCCGTCCGGGATGATGCTGTGCGGTTCGCGACCGGAGGAATATCCTAGACAAATAGGGCAAGGGCCTCATACCGGGAGCACCGAATCGGTTCGGGTGGGCACGCGCTCCACGGGGAGGTGGCATCGATGCGCGAGGGAGCCGGGGGCCCGGCGCCGGGACCGCCCTGGCCGCGCCGCAGGCTGCGGCGGCGACTCGGCCTGGAGCGCAACGCACTGCGCCGGCCGGTCGACCGTGCCCAGCGCCGGATCGCGCTCGGCCTCCTCGTGCTGCTGGTCGCGGTCGCCGTCCCGCTCGCCTCGTGGGCCGCCGCCTGGGCGTACGACCTCGGGAGCCGGGCCGAGCACGCCGAGCGCGCCGAGCGCCGCGAGGTGGTCGCCACGGTCGTCGCCACCGGCGGCACCACCTCCCGCGACCCGTACTACGTCCACGAGACCCTCCAGGCCACCTGGCCGCGCCCCGAGCCGGCCCCCGGCGAGGAGCGGACCCGTACCGGGACGCTCCCGAGCTGGAAGGACGCCGAGGTCGGCCAGACGCGGCGCATCTGGGTGGACCGCGAGGGCGACCCGGCCGTGCGACCGCGCCCGCACAGCCGCACGGTGACCGACGCCATGTACGCCGCGTTCGCCGCCACGCTGGCCGCCGGCGCGCCCGTCCTGGTCGCCTACCTGCTGGTCCGCCGCCGCTGCGACCGCCGCCGCGACGCCCTGTGGGACGCGGCCTGGGCGCGGATGGACGCCGACCGCGGCCGCAACCGCCCCTTCTGAGCCTTCCCCAGCCTGCCGAGTCGGCGTTAGATCCGGCCCGACCTGCGCTGGGCGGCCAGCAGCCAGACCAGGTACGCCCCGCCGATCAGGCCCGTCACCACGCCCACGGGGAGCTGGTGCCCGGGGAAGAGGCGCTGCCCGGCGAAGTCGGCGGCCATCATCAGCGCCGCGCCCATGAACAGCGAGGGCAGCAGGTTGGGCCCGGGGACGCGGGTCAGCCGCCGGGCCAGCTGCGGCGCGGTCAGGGCAACGAAGGCGACCGGGCCCGCCGCCGCGGCGGCGAACGAGACCAGCAGCACCGCCGCGCCGAGCAGCAGCAGCCGGACGCGGCCGATCGGCACGCCCAGCGCGCTGGCCGCGTCGTCGCCCATCTCCAGCATCCGCAGCTGCCGGCCGCAGCAGCCCAGGATCAGCGGGACCAGCACGGCCAGCGCGATCGCCAGCGGGAACGAGTCGCCGAAGTCGCGGCCGTCCAGGCTGCCGGTCAGCCACAGCACGGCCCGCGCCGCCTCGGTGATCCGCGCCTGGGTGAGCAGGTAGCCGTTCACGCCGGTGAGGATGGCGGCGACGCCGATGCCGACCAGCACCAGGCGGGTGCCGTGCGCGCCGTTCCGGCCGGTCAGCGCGAGCACGACCGCGCCGGTGGCCACGCCGCCGAGCACGGAACCGGCCGCGACCGCCAGGCTTCCGCCGCCGAACAGGACGATCATGGCGAGCACGCCCGCCCCGGCGCCCTGGCTGAAACCGAGGATGTCGGGGCTGCCCAGCGGGTTCCGGGACAGCGACTGGAAGATCGCGCCGCCGAGGCCGAGCGCCGCGCCGGTCGTCAGCGCGGTCCCCACGCGGGGCAGCCGCAGCTCCCGCACGATGAACGTCTCGGCCGGCCCGCCGTTCCCCAGCAGCGTGTTCAGCACCACGCCCGGGCTCATCGGGTAGTCGCCGCCGCCGATGGCCAGCACGCCGATCCCGAACGCCGCCAGCGCGCACAGCAGCGCGACCGCGAAGCCGCGCGGCGGCCAGCGCAGCGACAGCCCGCCGCCGGTGCGGACGACCAGATCGCGGCTCATGACGCGGCCATCCGGCGGCGCCGGACCAGGGCCAGGAACAGCGGCCCGCCGGTGATCACGGTGACGACCCCCACCTGGATCTCGGAGGGACGGGCGACGACCCGTCCGAGGACGTCGGCGCCCAGCATCAGCGCGGGCGCCAGGACGGCCGCGTACGGCAGCACCCAGCGCAGGTCCGGCCCGGTCAGCGCGCGCACCATGTGCGGCACCATCAGGCCGATGAACACGATCGGGCCGCAGGCGGCGGTGGCGGCGCCGCACAGCAGCGTGACCGCGACGATCGAGGCGGCGCGGGTGGCGCCGGGCCGGGAGCCGAGCGCGCGGGCCGCGTCCTCGCCCATCGACAGCGCGTTCAGCGGGCGGGCCAGCGCGAGCGCCAGCAGGACGCCGGCCGCGATGAACGGCAGCACCCGGACGATCGTGCCCGGCTGCGCGGAGGCCAGCGAGCCGACCGTCCAGAACCGCATCCGGTCCAGCGACGCGGTGTCGAGGAGCTGGACGGCGTACACGTAGGAGTAGAGCGCGGCGTTCAGCGCCGCCCCGGCCAGCGCGAGCCGGGCCGGGGTGGCGCCGCGGCCGCCGCCGACCGCGTACAGCAGCACGGCGACCGCGCCCGATCCCAAGAAGGCGAACCACACGTACCCGGTGAACGACCCGATGCCGAGGAACGAGATCGCCGACACCACGGCCGCCGAGGCGCCCGCGTTGATGCCGAGGATGCCGGGGTCGGCGATCGGGTTGCGGGTCAGCGACTGCATGACGCCGCCCGCAAGGCCGAGGGCCGCGCCCGCCAGGAGGCCGAGGAGGGTGCGCGGCAGGCGCATCTCGTGGACGACCGTGTAGTGCTCGGCGCCGCTGTCGAGCAGGCCGTTCCACGCCTCCGCGAGGGAGAGCTGCCGGGCGCCCACCGCGAGGCTCAGCAGCGCCACGGCCGCGAGCACGGCGACGGCCGCGACCAGCCCGGACGCCCGGGTGAGGCGGCGCCCGCCGCGCCTCTCGGGCACCTCGTCCGCACCGGGCGGCGCCTGGGTCGAGGGGGCCTTTATGAGGGACATGGCGTGAGGGGCAACGTACGGACTCCGGGGACGGCCGGCGCGGTCGTGACGCCGGTCTCTGGACAAGTTATTAGGTTAGGTTAACCTAAGCCCGCACAACGGATCATCTTCGCAAGGCAGGACGGAACACCCATGTCGATTTCCCGGGCCTCCCAGCTCTCCCGCCGCGGCTTCATGGCCGCCGGCGGCGCCGCCGCGCTCGGCGCCCTCATCAGCGCGTGCGGCGGAGGCGACGGCGGCGCGCAGGCCGCGCCGGGCGGCGGGGCCTGGACGTTCACCGACGACCGCGGCAAGAAGATCGACCTCAAGGCCCGGCCGCGGCGGATCGTGACCTACGTCGGCGCGGGCGCCGCGCTGCGCGACTTCGGCATCACCGACCAGATCGTCGGCGTCTACGGCCCGGCCAAGCGGCAGGACGGCAGCGCCGACCCGCAGGCGGGCTCGCTGCCGGTCGACCAGCTGGAGATCATCGGGAACGCGTACGGCGAGTTCAACCTGGAGAAGTACGCCGCGCTGCGCCCCGAACTGCTGATCGACAACATGTTCGTCGAGCCGAACCTGTTCTACGTCCCGGCCGAGAGCGCCGACAAGATCTTCGCCCTCGCGCCCGGCCTGGCGATCTCCACCGGCGCGATCACGCTGACCAAGCCGATCGAGCGGTACGCCCAGCTGGCCGCCGCGCTCGGTGCCGACCCCAAGTCGGCCAAGGTCGCCCAGGACAAGGCCCGGTTCGAGAAGGCCGCCGAGTCGGTGCGCGCCGCCGTCAAGGCCAACGGCGGGCTGAAGGTGCTGGCCTGCTCCGGCAGCGCCGACCTCTTCTACGCCTCCAGCCCCGCCAAGAACACCGACCTGATCTACTTCAAGGAGCTCGGCGTCGAGCTGATCACGCCGGACAGGCTGAACAAGGACGGCTACTTCGAGGAGCTGAGCTGGGAGAACGCCGACAAGTACGAGGCGGACCTGCTCATGCTCGACAGCCGCACCCAGGCCCTCCAGGCCAAGGACCTGGCCTCCAAGCCGGCCTGGCGCGACCTGCCCGCCGTCAAGGCGAACCAGGTCATCGGCTGGAACCCGGAGCCGGTCTTCTCCTACGCCGGCTGCGCCCCCATCCTGGAGGCGCTCGCCAAGACGATCCGGACCGCCAGGAAGCTCTGACGGCCCGCCGGCATCACTGGTACGCGGCCACGAACCAGCGCACCTTGTAGAACTGCGCCCCCGGCAGGGTGCGCGTCGCGTCCATCGAGCGCGCGCCGAAGAACTCGGCGGTGTCGGTGCACCACGTCGTCGCGCACCCCGCCTTGGGCCGCGTCAGCACGACCTGCCCGGTGGACGGGTTGTTCCCCACGGCCTTCACCACCGGCAGATCGACGTCGCCGGAGTGCCGGTACGACTTCGTGAACGCCTTCCGGGACTTCGAGTACTGGTAGACACCGTGGTTGGTGGTGATCCAGAGGCGGTCGCGGTTCCCGTACACGGGGGCGAGGTCGTGGCCGCCCTGGCTCGGCAGCGCGATCCGGCTCGCCTCCTCCAGCGTCGGCGCGGCGGCGGTGCCGCCCACCTTCAGCGAGACGAGGTCGTCGTCGCCGATCGCCCAGAGCACCTCGCGCCGCGGGTCCCACAGGACGCCGTGCCCGCCCTTGAGCCTGAACTCGGTGTACGCCGCGGACGCGGCGCCCTGCGAGGCGGTGTAGACGCGGATCCAGCCGCCCGTACTCGCCGCCGCCGCGACGTTGCCGTTCGGGAGGAGCTCCGTGGCGTGCGGGTTGCTGGGCGCGCCCGCGTTGGTCGCCCAGAGCCGCTTGCCGGACGGGTACTGCACCGCGCCCAGGAAGCCCTTCGAGTCGGCCGCCAGGACGTACGTCCTGCCCTTGGCCGTACGGACGCGCACGTCCGACGGCAGGCTCCAGCCGCCCGCGACGTCGCCGAAGCCGTTGGCGGCGGTCGGCGTCCACGTCCACCTGGCGCTCTGCTCGGTCCAGGTGCGGGGCCGCGCGTTCATGACGACGACGCGGTGGCCGCCCTGGTCGCCGCCGATGACCACGCCCTTCGCGGTGCCCTGGGGCTTGCCGGGGTTCGCCATCATGGGCCGCAGCTCCGCCGGGAGCGGGTCGGTCCGCGGCACGAACCCGGGCGGCGCCGGCGGGGACGGCGGCGCCGGGGCGGCATGCGCGGGGGCCGGCAGCGCCGTCAGGGCCGCGAGCGCGGCGAGCGTTCCGGCGAGGGCGAAGGGGGCTTTGCGAGGCATGGACGCTCCTGTGCTGGGTGGGGCTGAAAGGAGCGTCCCCGGGCCGGGTGTCCGGAACCGGGCCGGAACGTGATCAATGGCGGTCGGGTCCGGAACGGAATCCGCACCCGGCCGCCATCGAGGTCACGGCCGTCCGCGCGACCGCTACCCGTAGAGGGCGTCGTGGAAGACGATCTCCGCCTTGAGCATGCCGGTGAACCACAGCGCCAGCTCCGAGCCGGGCCGGTCGAGCCGGTCGACCTGCGCCGCCAGCGCCGCCACTCCCCCGCGGAACGGCTCGCGCGCGTGCAGCGCCACCCAGTCCGCGATCGGGCCGGGCCGTACCGCCCCCTCCTCGTGCGCGCGCGTGCACCAGGTGAGGTAGAGCGTCTCCGCGGCGAACAGCATCGTCGTGACGGCCGCGTAGCCGCCGGTCCGCGCCGTCTCCAGCGCGAACGTCGACAGGTGGTTCGCGCGGGCCAGCGCCGCCTCGCCCAGCTCCGCCCGGACGGGCCAGGCGGCGCGCGCCGCGCGGAAGTAGTCCGCCTGCTCGGTGGTGAGCGCGTGGACGGCGGCGGAGTTGCGCTCCAGCGCGTCCCGGTCCGGGGCGTCCCAGACGGCGAGGCCGTGCAGCCGCGCCGCCGTCTCGACGAACGCCTCCTCGATGAGCAGGTAGCCGGCGTACGTCTCGTCGCTCACCTCGCCCTTGTGCACCTCCGTGATGAAGCGGACGTTCAGCGCCTGCTCCAGCACGCCGGAGCAGCTCTCGACGAGCTCCCGCGACCGCGACGGGCCCATCCCGTGCCCCTCGCTCATCCGGCGAGCCACTCGACGAGGCCGCCGAACACCTTGGCGTACCCGTCCCAGTCCTCGCAGAACGCGGTCGGCGCCCAGTGCGGGGAGCAGTCGGAGGTGAAGACGGCCGACCGCCCCCGGCCGTACTCGGCGACGGCGACGAGCGGGTCGCCGTTCAGCGTGGCGAGCACCTCGGTGCCGGGACGGGGCCGCGTCCGGTTGTAGCCGAGCAGCGCGGGCCACTCGCCGGAGACGCCGCCGAGCGCCGGGTGGGACGCGCCGGTGACGGCCGCGGTGCCGCCCGCCGGGAGCTCGACCCGGTCGTCCTCGGGGAGCAGCTCGACCGCCAGCGCCTCGTGCAGGGCGGTGTTGCGGAACGCCGCCTTGCCCTCGAACCCGGTGAACGACAGGTAGCCGCCCACCATGAGCAGCCCGCCGCCGCCCTCGACCCAGGAGCGCAGCGCGCCGAGCCGGTCGGCGCCCGGCCGCGCCTGCTCGAACACCTGGGGCGACAGCTGGATCGAGTTGGCGCCGATGTCGGACAGCACGACCACGTCGTACCCGGACGGGTCGTCGGGGAACTCCGCGGGCACCAGGTGCGCGGGCAGGTGCACGACCTCGTGCCCGCGGCTCTCCAGCGCCGTGCGCAGCGGCCCGACGCCGACGACGTACGAGCTGGCCGTGAAGTGGTCCACGCCCTTGATGTGGGTGGACTGGGTGATCCAGCTCTCGCCGGCGATGAGGACGCGGCTCATATGTGGGGACTCCTTCTGGCTCTCTGGCTCTCTGTCGGTCTAGTTCTCGCCGGCTGCCGACTCGAAGAGCCGGGCCGGGTTGCCCCGCAGCAGGTCCTCGGCGTCCCCGGCCGGGACGCCCAGCTCCGCGAGGCGGTTCAGGAAGAGGGCGGGCACGTAGCGGAAGCCGTTGCCGCCGTACCGGGTGAGCATTCCCTTCAGGAACACGTCGTGGCTCAGCAGCAGCCGCCGCCCGTGGCCCCGCCCGATCAGGCCGGAGACGGCGAGCGCGGTCTCGTGCGGTGCCGGGGACTGGCCCTCGCCGGGATACAGGTACGGCATGCCGATCATGTCGAACTCCAGCCAGACGCCCCGGTCCGCGACCGCGTTCTGGTACGCCGGGTCACCGCCCGACGGGTCCATGTGGCACAGCACGACGGCGCCTGGCGGCACCCCGTACCCGTCCAGCACGATGTCGAGGACCTCGTGCGCGCGCCGCTGCCAGCCGGGCAGGTGCACGTACAGCGGCACGCCCGTCTCGCGCTGCGCCCGCGCCGCGGCCCGCAGCGCCAGGTGCTCGGCGGGCGTGAAGTCCGGCGAGACGCCGATCTCCCCGATCACGCCTGGCCGGACGCCCGTGCCGTCCGCGCCGCCGGTGAACTCGGCGACCAGCTCGGCCGCCAGCTCCTCCTCGGTCGCGGCCGCCAGGTGCGGCGGGTGGTACGCCTCCAGATACCAGCCGGACCCCATGACGACCCGCAGGCCGCTGCGCTCGGCGAGCGAGCGCAGCACCAGCGGGTCGCGGCCCAGGCCCGGCGGGGTGACGTCCACGACCGTGCCGCCGCCGGACGAGGCGAACCCGAGCAGGTCCTCCAGCATCGCGCCGGTGTCGTCCAGGACGCAGTGGTCCAGGCAGGCGTACGGGTTCTCGCGCAGCAGCCAGGCCAGCTCGGGCGTGGTGCGGGCGTCGCGCAGGAACCGCAGCGCGGGATCGGCGGGCTCGCCGACCGCGCCGCGGACGTCGTTCCAGAGGTGCTCGTGGGTGAGGGTGAGACCGAGCCCCGCCGCGGGGGCGGGGCCGGTCACCGTCATCACTTCCGTCATCGTTTCCCTGATAGGTGCGCGAACAGGTCGGCGAACGTCCGGCCGCGCAGGTTGATCCAGATCGCGGCGATCAGCACCAGGCCGGTGACGATCGGGGTGAGGAACGGGCTGACGCCCAGCAGCGTGAGCCCGTTGGCGATCACACCGGTGATCACCGCGCCGATGATCGTGCCGACCACCGTGCCGCGCCCGCCGAACAGGTTGGTGCCGCCCAGCACCACCGCCGCGATCACGGTCAGCTCGAAGCCCTCGCCGGAGTTGGCCGAGCCGGAGCCCAGCCGGGCGGCGGTGAGGATCCCGGCCGCGCCGGCCGCCAGCCCGGCCAGCATCAGCGTGATCATCTTGATCCGGTCGGTGTTGACGCCCGCCCGGCGCACCGACTCCTCCTGGGAGCCGATGCCGTTGACGTACGTGCCGAACCGCATCTTGGACAGCAGCACCGCGCCCACGGCCACGACGGCGATCGCGATCCAGGCCAGCACCGACAGGCCGAGGAACTCCGCGTCCCCGATCTTCGCGACGAACAGCCGCTTGTCGATCGGCACCGAGAAGCCCTCGGTCCACAGCTGCGCCAGCCCGCGGATCACCGACATCGTCGCCAGCGTGACGATGAACGGCGGGATCTTCTGGTACGCCGACAGCCAGCCGTTCACCGCGCCCCAGAACAGCCCGGCCGCCAGCCCGGCCACGATGACCAGCGAGGAGTCCCAGCCGGCCTGGAGCAGCTCGGCGGTGGCGACCGCCACGAACGCGACCGTCGAGCCGACCGACAGGTCGATCTGGCCGGTGCTGATCACGAACGTCATCGCCACCGCCACGATCAGCGTGATCGAGATCTGGGTGGCGAGGTTGGTCAGGTTGCCGAACGTCAGGAAGTTGTCGGCGGCCAGTCCGAAGCCGAGGAACAGCACCACGGTGACGCCCAGCATCGCCAGCGTCGCCTTGTTGGCACGTTCCCAGAGCCCAGGGCTGGACGCCGTCACCGTCGCCTTGCGCTCGGGAGCCGTCTGGACGGACATCACGCCGCCTCCTCGTTCGTGCGGGTGATCATGCCCACCAGCCGCTCGATGTCGAGGTCGGCGATCTTCTCGTCCTCGACGCTGCGGCCCTCGTACATCACGGTGATCCGGTCGCAGACCTCGAACAGGTCCTGCAGCCGGTGGGTGATCAGGATGACCCCGACGCCCTGCTCGGCCACCCGGCGGATCATCGCGAGCACCTGGCGGACCTCGGCGACCGCCAGCGCGGCCGTGGGCTCGTCCAGGATCAGCACGCGGGGCTGGAACGAGACCGCCCGCGCGATCGCCACCGCCTGGCGCTGCCCGCCGGACAGGTGGCCGATCTCCTGGTGCGTCGACTTCACCCGCACGTGCAGGTCGGACAGCATGTCCGCGGCCCGGCGGTGCATCTCCTTGCGGTCGATGAACGGCCCGCGCCGCGGCTCGCGGCCGAGGAACAGGTTGCTGCCGACGTCGAGGGTGTCGCACAGCGCCAGGTCCTGGTAGACGATCCCGATCCGCTCGGCGCGCGCGTCGGCGGGGCTGCCGAAGCGGACCTCGCGGCCGTCCAGGGCGATCGTCCCGGAGTCGTGCCGCAGCGCCCCGGCCAGCACCTTCATCAGCGTGGACTTCCCGGCGCCGTTGTCGCCGACCAGCCCGAGCACCTCGCCTGGGTTCAGCGTCAGGTCGACCCCGCGCAGGGACTGCACCGCGCCGAACGATTTGGTGATGCCGCGCAGGCTCACCAGCGGTGTGTCGCTCATGCTCACTTCACCTGCTCACTTTTCCAGGTAGTACAGGTAGTCCCGCACGTTCTCCGGCGTGACGATCTGCGTCGGCACCGGGACGTCCTCGGCCGGGGTGCGGCCGCAGGCGAGGTCGATCGCCGCGTTCATGGCCTCATGCCCGAACCTGAAGGTGTTCTGCTGGACGACGCCGACGATCCAGCCGGCCCGCAGGCCGTCCACCGCCTGCGTGGACAGGTCCCAGCCGACGACCTTGACGTCCTCGCTGCGCTGCTGGGAGTTCACCGCCGCGGCCAGGCCGATCAGGGCGGGCTCGCCGGTGGCGTACGCGTACGGCAGGTCGGGGCTGCCGGTGAGGAGGTTCTCGGCCGCGGTCTGGGCGTTCTCCTGGATGTTGCGGCCGTCCACCACCGTCTTGATCTTCATGCCCTTGGCGGTGATCGTGTCGGTGAAGCCCTTCTGCCGCTCCAGCTGGACCGTGCTGTTGAGCGCGCCGACGATGCCGATCTCGCCCTCGCCGCCGGAGATCTTGTTCAGATGCTCGGCCAGCTGCCGGCCGCCCTCGGCGTTGGCCGTGCCGACCTGCGTGGACACCGCCTCGTCGTCGACCGTCGCGTCCACCGCCACGACCTTCACCCCGGCCGCGTGCGCGCGCCGGATCGCGGGCTTGATGCCCTCGGTGTCGACCGCGTCCACGATGATCGCGTCGTACTTGTTGGCGACCAGGTCGTCGATGGCGTTGGCCTGGGTGGTGGAGTCGTCGTTGCCGTTGACGATCTGGGTCTGCGCGCCCGCCTTGTCCGCCACCGTCTTCGCACCGGAGTTGATCTGGTTGAAGAACAGCGCCTGGAGGTTGATCGGCACGATCCCGATCTTCGGCGCGCGGCCCTGGACCTTGCAGGACTGCGCGATCCGCTCCGGCGGGGGCGGCCCCTGCTCCTGCGCCTTCTTCTCGGCCTCGATCTCCTTGCGGGCCTGGACGTCGCAGCCCACGGTCGTCACCGCCAGGCAGACCGCGGCCAGGGCCGTCACCGTTCTCTTCATACTGGGTCTCTTTCTTCGGATCCCTCGGCGGCTTCTCGCGGTCCGGGCGGGGTGGGCCCGGTGGAACCGTCCAGATAGGCGCGGACGGCGGCCCGGGTCGGCGACCCGTCCCGCGCGCCCGGCCGGGTGCAGGACAGTCCCGCGGCGACGGCGGCGAACCGCGCCGCCTCCACCGGGGCCGTCCCGCGGTCGATCTCGGCGCAGTACGTGCCGGCGAAGCAGTCCCCGGCGCCGGTCGCGTCGACCGTCTCGACGCTGATCGCGCGCCCGTCGTACCGCTCGCCGTCCGGGGCGAACAGCGTCCAGCCGAGCGGCCCGGCGGTGACGATCAGGTGGCTGCCCGCCGCCTCCGCCGCGGCCGCGAGCGCGGCGTCGTCCCCGATCAGCCGGGCCGCCTGCTCCCGGCCGACGATCACATGTGCCGCGGCGCGGAGCGCGGCCCGCGCCGCCGCGGCGGTCTCCGCCCCGTCGAGGTCCACGACGGCCCGGACGCCGCCGAGCACGTCCGCGGCCTCAGGGAAACGGTATCCGTCCAGGTAGAGCAGGTCGTCGCCGCCCACCCTGGCCGCCACCTCGGCGACGTGCGCGGCGGTCAGCTCGTCGTCCTGGCTGATGATGGAACGTTCCCCGTCGGGGGTGAGCAGGATGACCGACGTGGTCAGCGTCCCGCCGCGCGCCGTCCAGGAGGTGTCGACGCCGTCCTCCCTGAGCCGGGCCAGGAAGACCTCGCTCATGGGGTCGTCCCCCACGACCCCCGCGAACCGGACGCCGGCGCCCATCCGCGCGGCGGCGACCGCGGCGTTGGCCCCCATGCCGCCGTCGCCGCGGTCGATCCGGGTGGCCTGCACGCGCTCCCCGGCGCCGGGCAGCACCGGGACGCCGACCGTCATGTCGGCGTTCGCGTAGCCGCAGAAGACGATCACGGGAGCTCGGCTCCCGCGGCCCGCGCGGCGGCGGTCAGCTCGCGCACCTTGGCCGGGTCGACCCGGCCCCACCAGCGCCCGTTGTCCTTGACCGACGAGGCCACGATCACGCCGTCGCAGGCCGGCAGCAGCGTCCCGATGTTGGCGGCGCTGATCCCGGACCCGATGATCACCGGCAGCACGGTCGAGGACGCGATGCCCTCCACCTCGTCGATCGCGGCCGCGTCGCCCGTCCGCGAGCCGGTCGCGATCAGCACGTCGGCGTCGAAGAACTCGGCGTCCTCGGTCTGCTCGGCCAGCGACCGGTCCGCGACGATCGAGTGCGAGCCGTGCTTGACGTGCACGTCGGCGAACACCTTGACCGGCTTGGCGCCGATCCGGCTGCGGTACCGGGTCGCCTTCGCGGCCTGGCCCTCGATGATGCCCTCGTTCGCCACGTACGCGTTGGCCCACTGGTTGACCCGGACCCAGCCGGCGCCGGCCGCCCACGCCGAGGCGATCGAGCACTCGGCCGCGTTCGACAGCACGCTCACGCCCACCGACCCGGAGCGCCCCTCGGCCAGGGCCGCCCGCACCCGCTGGGTCACCACGGCCATCGACGCGGCGGTCTCGTAGCCGTGCTCGCCCGGCTTCGGGAACGGGATGTCCCAGTGGTTCTCCACGATGACGCCGTGGCAGCCGTTCTCCAGGTAGCCGCGGGCCTCCTCGATCGCGAACACCGAGATCTCGTCCAGCGGCACGCCCTCGTAGTGCGGGCTGCCCGGCAGCGGCGGCAGGTGCACGGCGCCGATGACGGCCTTGCCGGTGCCGAACAGCTCCTTGATCGCGTTCGGCTTGGGCGGGAACACACCCAGCCCGGACGACTCCGCCATCCCCGGCTCCCTTGCTGTAATCGATTTCAGATGAAGTGCCAGTGAACGTAAGCTATATATCCGCAGGTAGTCAAGGCCCTATACTCGCCTCAGCAGCGGCAACCGATGACGAACCGGTTGCGGATCGTTTCACGGAGGTAAACGATTGCAGCGGGTCACCATCGCCGAGGTCGCCGCCCGCGCGGGCGTGTCCACGGCCACCGTCTCGCGCGTGCTGTCCGGCCGGGGCCAGGTCTCCGAGGACATGGCGCGGCGCGTCCGGCGGGCCGCCGAAGACCTCGGCTACCAGGTCAACTCCATCGCCCGCGCGCTGCGCGACGGCCGTACCGGCACCGTCGGGATGGTCGTGCCGAGCATCACCAACCCGTTCTTCACCTCGCTCGTCGAGAGCGTCGAGCACGTCCTCGGCCAGGAGGGCAAGGAGCTCTTCCTCTGCGACGCGCGCTCCGACCCGCGCATCGAGGCCCGCCGGCTGGCCTCCCTCGTCGCCCGCAACGTCGACGGCATCATCGTCAGCCCCAGCCACGGCACCGAGAGCGGCCCGGCCGTCCAGGAGACGGCCGACCGGCTCCCGCTCGTCCAGCTCGACCGCTTCGTCGCCGGCACCGACACCGACTGGGTCGGCGTGGACGACATCGCCGCGATGCGCCAGGTCGTCGACCACCTGCACGCCGGCGGCGCCCGCTCGGCCGCGTTCGTCGGCTCCCGGCTGACCAACTCCTCCAGCGAGCAGCGCCTCGACGGCTTCCGCCGCCGCGCCGCCGAGACGGGCCTGACCGTGCGGGACGAGTGGATCCTGCTCGGCGACTACACCGTCGAGTGGGGCGAGGAGGCGGTGGCGCGGCTGCCCGACCTGCCCGACGCCATCGTCTGCGCCGACGACCTCATCGCGCTCGGCGTCACCCGCGCCTGCCGCTCGCACGGCATCGACGTCCCCGCCCGCGTCCAGGTCACCGGCTTCGACAACATCGAGTTCGCCCGCCTCGGCGAGCCCGCGCTGACCACCGTGGACCAGCCGCGCGACCAGATCGCCGCCGAGGCCGTCCGCCTCCTCGGCGCCGCCGGCGGCGCCTCGCGCGCCCACATCTCCCTGGTCCCCCGGCTCGTCGTCAGAGACAGCACCCGCGCGAAGGAGCCCCGATGAACGCCGTCGAACTCGCCCAGGCCCTCGTCCGGCTGGACACCCGCGCCGGGAACGAGCGCCGCGCCGCCGACCTGGTCGCCGACGCCCTCGGCCCCGGCTTCGACATCCGGATCGACGAGCCGGTCCCCGGCCGCGCCAACCTGATCGCCCGCCGCGGCGACCCGGCCGTCACGTTCACCGGCCATCTGGACACCGTGCCCGCGGCCGAGGACGAATGGTCGTTCTCCCCGTTCAGCGGCGACATCGCCGGCGACCGCCTGCTCGGCCGCGGGGGCAGCGACATGAAGGCCGGCGTCGCCGCCCAGGTCCACGCCGCCGCGACCACGGCGGCACCCCTCCAGCTGATCTTCACCTTCGGCGAGGAGACGGGCTGCGACGGCGCCGCCCTCATCGACCCCGCCACCCTGACGCCCACGCCCCTGCTGCTGGTCGCCGAACCCACCGCCAACCAGGTCGTCCTGGGCCACAAGGGAGCCCTGTGGCTCCGCGCCACGGCCCGCGGCGTCTCCGCCCACGGCTCCCGCCCCGACCTGGGCCGCAACGCCATCGCCGCCCTCGCCGAGGCGGCCCTGCGCGTCCACGCCCGCACCTGGCCCGGCGGCGCCACCGCCAACGTCGGCACCTTCCACTCGGGCGTCCAGCCCAACCTCGTCCCCGACCACGCCGAGATGACGATCGACTTCCGCACCACCGCGGCCTACGACTCGTCCCGCGCCCGCGCCGCGATCACCGACCTCTGCGGCCCGGACGTCACCCTGGAAACGCTGATGGACCTCCCCGGCGTCGCCACGGACCCGGCGCTCGTCGCGGCGCACATGGAGATCCTCTCCCCGGGGTCCTCACCACAGCCGGACGCGACGTACTTCACCGACGCCTCGGTCCTGAAGTCGAAACTGGGCGACCCGGCCGTCATCGTCTACGGCCCCGGAGACCCCGAACAGGCCCACGTCACCGACGAGACCTGCTCCGTCCCCAACATCACCGCCTGCGCCGAAACCCTGACCCGCCTCCTGCTCAGCTGAAGCGGGGGCGGGGAGGGAATGGTGCGGCCCCGCCTCCGGGGGGAGGCGGGGCCGCGGGCCGCGCGGTGCCGGGCGCTGGTCGGCCGCGCGGGGCCGCTAGTGGTGGGTGGCCTTCTCGGCGCCCGCTCCGGTGAGGGAGCGGACCTCGATCTCGGCGTACTTGGCCGGATTGCTCTCCTTGCTGAGCATCGTGCCGAGCCAGCCGCACAGGAAGCCGAACGGGATCGAGACGATGCCCGGGTTCTCCAGCGGGAACCAGCTGAAGTCGGCGCCGGTGAACAGCGCCTTCTCCGAGCCGGACACGACCGGTGAGAAGATCACCAGGAAGAGGGCCGCGCCGAGGCCGCCGTAGATGGCCGAGACGGCGCCGGCGGTGTTGAACCTCTTCCAGAACAGGCTGTAGAGGATGGCGGGCAGGTTGCCGGACGCGGCGACCGCGAACGCCAGCGCCACCAGGAACGCCACGTTCAGGCGCTGGGCGAAGATCCCGAGCACGATCGCGACGGCACCGATCACCAGGGCGGCGATGCGGGCGACGCGGACCTCGTCGCGCTCGGTGGCCTTGCCCTTCTTGAACACGTGGGCGTACAGGTCGTGGGCGAACGAGGACGACGAGGCGAGCGTGAGGCCCGCGACGACCGCCAGGATCGTGGCGAACGCGACGGCGGCGATGATCGCGAGCAGGATCGTGCCGCCCGCCTCGCCGAAGACGAGTTCGCCGACCCGTTCGGCGAGCTGGGGTGCCGCGGTGTTGCCGGCCGGGTTGGCGGCGGCGATCTCCTTGGTGCCGACCAGGGCGGCGGCGCCGAAGCCGAGGACCAGGGTGAGCAGGTAGAACGAGCCGATGATGCCGATCCCCCACAGCACCGACTTGCGGGCGTCGCGGGCGGTCGGGACGGTGTAGAAGCGGATCAGGATGTGCGGCAGGCCGGCGGTGCCGAGCACCAGGGCCAGGCCCAGGCTGATCAGGTCGAGCTTGCCGGCCAGCCCCTGCGCCTCGGTGGCGTACCGGAGGCCCGGTTCGAGGAACGCGCCGCCCTTGCCGCTCTGGTCGGCGGCGTCCCGGAGGAGGGTGGAGAGGTTGAAGCCGAACTTGCCGAGGACGAGGACGGTGACGAGGGTGGCGCCGCCCATCAGCAGGACGGCCTTGACGATCTGCACCCAGGTGGTGCCCTTCATGCCGCCGAACACCACGTACACGATCATCAGCGCGCCGACCAGCGCGATCGTCGCGGCCTTGGCGAACTCGGAGGTGAAGCCGAACAGCAGGGCGACCAGGGCGCCGGCGCCGACCATCTGCGCCAGCAGGTAGAAGATCGACACCGCGATGGTGGAGACGCCGGCGGCGGTGCGGACCGGGCGCGGGCTCATCCGGAACGCCAGCACGTCGGCCATCGTGAAGCGGCCGGAGTTGCGGAGCAGCTCGGCGACGAGGAGCAGCGCGACCAGCCAGGCGACCAGGAAGCCGATCGAGTAGAGGAAGCCGTCGTAGCCGTAGAGGGCGATGAGCCCGGCGATGCCGAGGAACGAGGCGGCCGACATGTAGTCGCCGCCGATCGCCATGCCGTTCTGGACGCCGGTGAACGAGCGCCCGCCGGCGTAGAAGTCGGTGGCGTCCTTGGTGTGCCGGCTGGCCCAGACGGTGATCAGCAGGGTGCCGGCGACGAAGAGGAGGAAGAGGCTGACGGCGAGGGTCTCGTGGCTCATGGCTTCTCCACCTCGCCGTCGGACTCGACCGCGGTGCGCAGGCCGTCGGCGATCGGGTCGAGGCTGCGCTCGGCGTGCCGCGAGTACAGCCAGGCGATCAGGAACGTGGACACGAACTGCAGCAGCCCGAAGACCAGCGCCACGTTGATCTCGCCGACGATCTTGGTGCCCATGAAGCCGCGCGCCCAGCCGGACAGCACGACGTACAGCAGGTACCAGGCGAGGAAGGCGGCGGTCATCGGGAAGGCGAAGCGGCGGAACCTGCGCCGCAGCTCCTGGAACTCGGTGCTGCTCTGGAACCGTTCGTAAACGGTGCCGCCGGCCTGTCTGTCGATGGCCACGACGCCTCCTTCGGTGTGACGGCGGTCACGCGCCACCGTAAGGAACGGCCCGGTCCCGATCGAGGGCGCGGCCGGGCGGCTGCGCCCAGCCGCCGGCCGGCCGCGTTGATCTACGCCCGGCGTCGATGAACGGTGCGTTCCGTGCGCCGAACGGCGGTCCGCGCCGCGCTCACACCCGTTTCGGCCGCCACGTCCCGCGGTCGACGTCCAGCGACTCCGGGGCGTGCAGGCGGACCATCATCCGGGCCACCCCCGGCGGGACGCGGCCGGGCGTGCACCAGGAGACGACGATCATCACGGCGAACGCGATCGGCACCGTCCACGCGGCCGGCTGGGCCAGCAGCGCCCCGGCCAGCCCGCCCGGCGGCCCGGCGGCGATCGTGACCACGACGGCGGCGCCGGCCAGCGCGCCGCCGGTCACCAGCCCGGCCAGCGCGCCCGCCACGGTCAGCCGCCGCCACCAGATGCCCAGCACCAGCAGCGGGCAGAACGTGGACGCCGCCACCGCGAACGCCAGCCCGACCACGTCGGCCACCGCCAGCGAGCGGGCCGCGATCGACAGCCCGAGCGGCACGGTCAGCGCGAGCAGCGTCGCGGCGCGGAACGAGCGGACGCCGCCGCGCAGGATGTCCTGCCCGAGCACGCCCGCGACCGACACCGTGATGCCCGACGACGTGGACAGGAACGCCGCGACCGCGCCGCCGGTCACCAGGGCGCCGAGGAGGTCGCCGCCGAGCCCGCCGACGACCCGGCCGGGGAGGGTGAGGACGACCGCGTCGGTACGCCCCGTCATCAGCAGCTCGGGCGTGTAGAGCCGGCCGAGCGCCCCGTACAGGGCGGGGAGCAGGTAGAACGCGCCGAGCAGCGACAGCACGATCACGGTGGTGCGGCGCGCGGCCTTCCCATCCGGGTTGGTGTAGAAGCGGACCAGGACGTGCGGCAGCCCCATCGTGCCGAGGAACGTGGCGAGGATCAGCGAGTACGTCGCGTACAGCGAGTGCTCGCGTCCGGTGAGCGGCATCGCCCACTCGCGGTCGGTGACGGTCTCGGTGCCGTCGGCGTGCGGGACGAGCGCGCCCGCCGGGAACGTGACGGCGGTGTCCCGGTCGATGCGGTGCGGCCCGGGGCCGAGCGCGACCGCGGCCCCGCCGTACGGCCGCCCGTCGATCGTCCCGTCGGCGGTGACGGTCACCGGCTCGGCGACCCGGACGGTGACGGCGAGCGCGGCGGTCACGGTGGTGCGCTCGGGGAAGCGCGGCGGGGTGTCGCGGTCCAGGCCGGGCGCGCCGTCGTACCGCCAGGCCAGCACGAGGAAGATCAGCGGTACGGCCAGCGCGGTCAGCTTCAGCCAGTACTGGAACGCCTGGACCATCGTGATGCTGCGCATGCCGCCCGCGAGGACGGCCACGGCGACGACCACGGCGATCAGCACGCTGCCCGCCCACGCGGGCGCGCCCGCGACGGTGCGCAGCACCAGCCCGGCGCTCTGGAACTGCGGCAGCAGGTAGAGCCACCCGATCAGCACCACGAGCACGCTGGTGACGCGCCGCACGGCCATCGACTCCAGCCGCGCCTCGGCGAAGTCGGCGAGGGTGTACGCGCCGGAGCGCCGCAGCGGCGCCGACACCAGGACCAGCAGCACGAGGTAGCCGCCGGTCCAGCCGGCCGGCAGCCACAGCATGTCGGCGCCGTAGGCGAGGATGAGCCCGGCGATGCCGAGGAACGAGGCGGCCGACAGATACTCGCCGCCGATCGCCGACGCGTTGCGCAGCGGCGTGACCGTGCGGGACGCGACGTAGAAGTCCGAGGTCGTGCGGGAGATGCGCAGCCCGAGGGTGCCGATGAGGACGGTGGCCAGCACGACCAGCACGACCCCGGCCAGCCCGTAGGCGGCGCTCATCGCGCCCTGCCGGCGGTCACCCGCCGTCCTCGCCGGGGGCGCGGTCGACCAGTTCGGCGAAGTCGCGCTCGTTGCGCTCGGCGTGCCGCACGTACCACCAGCCGCACAGCACGAAGAACGGGTAGATGAGCCCGGCCAGCACCAGCCACGCCACCGGCAGGCCGAGCACCCGCTGCTCGCGCAGGCCGGGGAACAGCGCGAACAGCGCCGGGAGGCCGAACACCACGGCCGCCAGCACCAGGCACAGCCGTACGGCCAGGCGCAGCTGGGTCTGGAGGAGCGAGCGCATGTACGCCTCGCCCAGCCCGGTCTGCTCGTCGATCTCGCGGGTCACCGGGTAGCGGGGGCGGCGCGCGGCCCGGGTGCGCGGCCCGGTGACCAGCGTCCGTCCCGGCGCGCTCTCCCCTCGTGCCGTCTCCCCTCGTGCGGTCTCCCCTCGTGCGGTCTCCCCTCGTGCGGTCTCCCCTCGTGCGTGGTCCGCCCGCTCCGGCCCGGTCACGGGCTCCGCCTCGCCCGCCGGACGAGCAGGTCGCGCAGCTCGCGGACGTGCCGGCGGCTGACCGGCAGCTCGGCGCCGCCGACCAGGATCGTGCAGCGCCCGGAGTCGAGCCGCAGCTCCTCGATCGCGGGCAGCGCCACCAGATGGCTGCGGTGCACCCGGACGAACCCGGCGCCGCGCCAGCGGTCCTCCAGCGCGGCCAGCGGGATCCGCACCAGATGGCTGCCGCCGGAGGTGTGCAGGCGGGCGTAGTCGCCCTGCGCCTCGACGTACAGCACCTCGGCGGGCGCGACGAAGCGGGTCACGCCGCCCAGCTCGACCGGCATCGGCTCCGGTTCCGCGCGCGGCGGCGGCGCTCCGGCCGCGCCCGCCGCGCCGTCCGGCGGGCCGCCGGACGCCGACTCGGTGACGCGGCGGATCGCCTCGGCCAGCCGCTCCGGGCGCACCGGCTTGAGGATGTAGTCGGTCGCCTTGATCTCGAACGCGTCGACCGCGTGGCCCTCGTAGGCGGTCACGTACACGATGTGCGGGGCGCGGGCGAACTGCGCCAGCACCCGGCCGAGCACCGTGCCGTCCAGGCCGGGCATGCGGATGTCGAGGAAGACCGCGGTGAACGGGCGGCCCTCGGCCAGCGCCCGGTCCAGCTGGCGCAGCGCGGTGGCGCCGTCGCGCGCCGTGCAGATCTCGCCGATCCGGGGATCGGCGCGCAGCAGGTGCACGAGGTCGTCCAGCGCGGGCGCCTCGTCGTCCACCGCCAGGACCCGCAGCCCCACTCGGACGCCCTTCCAGTAGCGGCTTCCAGCGCCGTCTCCCAGTGCCGTGGGTCACATTCCAGCGGCAGGCGGGCCCCAAGTCAACCGGGTCTAGTCGGCCGCCTGCGACGCGGTGACGCCCGGCCGGTACTTGGGGACGCGCAGCGTCACCTTCGTCCCGGCGCCCGGCCCGGTCTCGACCGCCAGGCCGTACTCGTCGCCGTACACCTGGCGCAGCCGGTCGTCGACGTTGGCCAGCCCGATCCCCGCCGCCGCCTCGGTCCGCTCGTTCCCGTCGCCGGGCTCGTCGCCGCCGCGGCGCTCGCCGGCCAGCAGCCGCCGCACCTCCTCCGGGTCCATGCCGACCCCGTCGTCCTCCACGCTGATCGCGCAGTCGGCGCCGGCGTCCTCGGCCACGATCGTGATCCGGCCGGGCGCGGACCGGTCCTGGAGACCGTGCCGGACGGCGTTCTCCACCAGCGGCTGCAGGCAGAGGAACGGCACCGCGACCGGCAGCACCTCCGGCGCGATCCGCAGCGTCACCCGCAGCCGCTCCCCGAACCGCGCGCGCTGGAGCAGCAGGTAGCGGTCGATGGAGCGCAGCTCCTCGGCGAGCGTGGTGAAGTCGCCGTGCCGCCGGAACGAGTAGCGCGTGAAGCCGGCGAACTCCAGCAGCAGCTCGCGGGCCCGCTCCGGGTCGCTGCGCACGAACGAGGCGATCGTGGTGAGCGAGTTGTAGATGAAGTGCGGCGAGATCTGCGCGCGCAGCGCCCGCATCTCGGCCTCCATCAGCAGCGTCCGCGACCGGTCCAGCTCGGCCAGCTCCAGCTGCGAGTCCATCCACTGGGCGACCTCCTCGGCGGCGCGGATCAGCCCGGCCGGGACCTCCTCGCCGTATACCGCCAGCGTCCCGATCACCCGGTCGTCGGTGGCGAGCGGGACGACCACGACCCGGCGGATCGGGCAGTCGAGCAGGTCGCACTCGACGTCGTGCACCTGGGTGCGCCCACTGCCGAGCGTGACCTCGGCGTGCCCGAGGGCCTCGCCGGCGTGGTGGTCGTACGCGCCGTCCCAGGTCAGCACCCGCTCCCCGTCGGTGATCGCGAGGGCGGGCGAGCCGAGCAGGGCGCGCAGGTGGCGGGCCGCCTTCTGCGCGCCCTGGCCGGTCAGCCCGGCGCGCAGCGCGGGCGCCGCGCGCGAGGCGGTGTGCAGCGTCTCGAACGTCGCGCGCCGCGCCGGTCCGCCGAGGTTGCCGCCGCGGCCCTGCACCCGCCACCACAGCAGCGCCGGGATCCAGGTGACCGCCAGCGCCGCGGCCACGGCGATGGCCTCACTCATGGAGCGAACACCGTCATCCGGCAAACGGTACGCCGCCCGGCCTCAGCGCGGCAGTGCCCCGGCGCGCAGCCGTGCGAGCAGTTCGAGCCCGCCGTCCGACTGGATGCGCCGGGTCACGGCGCGGTCCGGATGGCGGCGCATGAGCATGTTCGTGAAATGCGTCCCGTAGTGGAGGGTCTCGTCGCCGGAGCCGATCGGGCCGGCGCTCGTCTCGAACGCCGGGCCGTGGCAGTACGCCAGCGCGTGCCCGTCCCGGTCGCCCAGCAGGATCTTGTGCGGGGTCGCGGTCACCAGCCCGCCGGTGAGGAACTGCATGAGGTCGCCGGGCAGCACCGGCAGCGCGGCGGGCCGGACGGGCACGCGCGACCACGGCTCCTCGTGCTCGTACGCGCCGGCCGTGCTCTCGCCCTCCCGCCAGTTGCGCGGGCGCTTCTCGCCGGGGACCGGCGGCCGGACGCGCAGCCCGCCCGCGCCCTCCCGCGCCACGATCGTCAGCAGCCCGTGGCCGGTGTGCGCGCCGATGCCGCACCGGTTCTCCGGCGTCCGCGGCGGGAGCCGCAGCACCCGCAGGTGGTGCCAGCCGTTCGCGGTGAGCCGGGTGAACGCGTCCGCGGGCTGCCCGAGCCCGAGCGCGACCAGCCGCAGCACCCGGTCCCCGATCTCGCCCGCCTGGTCCATGTACGCCCGCATCGCCAGCCGGTACTCGAGGTCGGGCCACGGCACCGGCCCGTGGCAGGGCAGGCCCTGGCGGACCCGGCCGTCCCCGTACGGGACGTCCGGGCACACGTTGAAGATCTCCGCGTGGCCGGGCCCGCCGCCGGTGTGCTCCTCGCCGGGGGCGGTGTAGCCGCTGTAGGAGAGGTCGCCGACGTGCCGGGCCTTGTACGCCGCCGGCATCGAGAAGAACCGCCGGCCCGCCGTCATCGCGGTGACGATCCGCTGCGCGGGCACGGGCTCGACCCGTACCTGGAAGGCCCCGTGGATCCGCCAGGACTCGGCGAGCCGCTGGCCGAGCGGCAGATGGGACGGCGTCACGGTCGCGGGCAGCTCGAAGATGGGCGGTTCGTACACGGCGGGCCTTCCTGCGGAGGGGCGGGCGGGGGCGATGCCGCCCGCCCGGGCCTGCGGTGCGGGCGTCGTCGCCGTTCCTCCTTGGTATGTGCCTCGCCCGGCGCCGCGGCCACCGCGCACCGGCCCTTTCTGCGCCCAGCGACCCGCCACCGGCGCCCAACGGCCGCGCCGCACCGCCGAACGGCCGTACGGCCGGACGATCGATACGGCGATCGCCGCCGCCCGGGCTCTCCGGCGGTCAGTCCGGGGCGTCCTCCAGGCGGGCGACGATCGGGGTGAGGAGCTCGTTCAGCTCCGCGACCATGACGGCCAGCGCGCGGTACGCGGTCTCGGCGATCTCCTCGGGGTGGTCGGTCATCGACTCGGGCGCGGCCGGGAGCCGGTCGAGCGGGACGGGCGCCTCCACCTGGAGGGTGGCGCGCAGGTGCGGGGCCTTGGCGACGTCCCGTTCGGCGGGCTCGACGAACTGGCCGAAGATCTCCGGCCAGCCCTGCCAGCCGCGGTCGCGCCACCACTCGCGGGAGGTGGTGAGCGCGGCCGGCGGCGGCGACACCAGCGTCACCCGCGCGGTCATCGACCCGTCCCAGGCGTTGCGGACGCACTCGGCGGACAGGATCCGCCGGTGCCAGCGCACCAGCCCCGGGTCCGACAGCGGCGGGGTGGCGATCCGCCAGGCCGCGCAGCAGAACGCGACCGGCGCGATGTCGCCCCACGCCCCGTCGAACTCGCCGATGTTGACCCACAGCTGCTCGACGTAGAAGCCCTTGCCGAACCGGGCGCGCTCCCTGTCGGACCGCTCGTCGAGCCAGAACGCCCGGTGTCCGCCCATGCCGGCCGCTCCCTCCCGGTCAGAGTGAGGTGATGCCGGCCGCGGGCGGCACGGTGGACGGCTTCGGCACGCCCTTGAAGGTGAACTTGGCGTCCTCGCCCGAGCCCTGGGTGCCGACGATGACGATCTGGCCGGACTTGACCTCGTTGTAGAGGATCTTCTCCGACAGCTGGTCCTCGATCTCGCGCTGGATGGTGCGGCGCAGCGGCCGCGCCCCCAGCACGGGGTCGTAGCCCCGCTCGGCCAGCAGGTCCTTGGCCTCCTGCCGCAGCTCGATCCCCATGTCGCGGTCCTTGAGCCGCTCGTCCACCTTGGCGATCATCAGATCCACGATCTGGATGATCTCCTTCGGCGTCAGCTGGTGGAACACCACCGTGTCGTCGACACGGTTCAGGAACTCCGGCCGGAAGTGCTGCTTCAGCTCCTCTCCCACCTTCGACTTCATGCGCTCGTACGAGCCCTGCTCGTCGTTGGCGCGCGCGAACCCGAGGCTCTGCCCCTTGGAGATGTCCCGCGTCCCGAGGTTGGTGGTCATGATGATCACGGTGTTCTTGAAGTCGACCACCCGGCCCTGGGCGTCGGTCAGCCGGCCGTCCTCCAGGATCTGCAGCAGGCTGTTGAAGATGTCCTGGTGCGCCTTCTCGATCTCGTCGAACAGCACGACCGAGAAGGGCTTGCGGCGGACCTTCTCGGTGAGCTGGCCGCCCTCCTCGTACCCGACGTAGCCGGGCGGGGAGCCGAACAGCCGCGAGACGGTGTGCTTCTCCATGAACTCGGACATGTCCAGCTGGATCAGCGCGTCCTCGTCCCCGAACAGGAACTCCGCGAGCGTCTTCGACAGCTCCGTCTTACCGACACCCGACGGGCCGGCGAAGATGAACGAGCCACCCGGACGCTTCGGGTCCTTCAACCCCGCGCGCGTGCGGCGGATCGCCTGCGAGAGCGCCTTGATCGCGTCCTGCTGCCCGATGACGCGCTTGTGGAGCTCGTCCTCCATGCGCAGCAGCCGCGTCGACTCCTCCTCGGTGAGCTTGAAGACCGGGATGCCGGTGGCGGTGGCCAGGACCTCGGCGATCAGCTCCTCGTCCACCTCGGCCACGACGTCCATGTCGCCGGCCTTCCACTCCTTCTCCCGCTGCGCCTTCTGCGCGAGCAGGCGCTTCTCGTTGTCGCGCTGGCGGGCGGCGCGCTCGAAGTCCTGCGCGTCGATCGCGGACTCCTTCTCCCGCCGGACGCCCGCGATCTTCTCATCGAACTCGCGCAGGTCCGGCGGTGCGGTCATCCGGCGGATCCGCATCCGCGACCCGGCCTCGTCGATCAGGTCGATCGCCTTGTCGGGCAGGAACCGGTCGCTGATGTAGCGGTCGGCCAGCTGCGCCGCCGCCACCAGCGCCGCGTCCGTGATCGACACCCGGTGGTGCGCCTCGTAGCGGTCCCGCAGGCCCTTGAGGATCTCGATCGTGTGGCTCAGCGACGGCTCGGCCACCTGGATCGGCTGGAAGCGCCGCTCCAGCGCCGCGTCCTTCTCCAGGTGCTTGCGGTACTCGTCCAGCGTCGTCGCGCCGATCGTCTGGAGTTCCCCCCGCGCGAGCTTGGGCTTGAGGATGCTCGCCGCGTCGATCGCGCCCTCGGCCGCCCCGGCGCCCACGAGCGTGTGCAGCTCGTCGATGAACAGGATGATGTCGCCGCGCGTGTGGATCTCCTTGAGGACCTTCTTCAGCCGCTCCTCGAAGTCACCGCGGTACCGCGACCCGGCCACGAGCGCGCCCAGGTCCAGCGTGTACAGCTGCTTGTCCTTGAGCGTCTCCGGGATCTCACCCTTGACGATCTTCTGCGCGAGGCCCTCGACCACCGCCGTCTTGCCGACGCCGGGCTCGCCCACCAGTACCGGGTTGTTCTTGGTACGGCGGGACAGCACCTGCATGACCCGTTCCATCTCCTTGTCCCGGCCGATGACCGGGTCGAGCTTGCCCTCCCGGGCCGCCTGCGTCAGGTTGCGGCCGAACTGGTCGAGCACCAGCGACGTCGCGGGCCCGCCCGCCTCCGCGGGCTCCCCGGCACGCCCCTGCTCCTTCTCCTGGAAGCCGTGCAGCAACTGGATGACCTGCTGGCGGACCCGGTTGAGGTCGGCGCCCAGCTTCACCAGCACCTGCGCCGCCACACCCTCGCCCTCACGGATGAGCCCAAGGAGGATGTGCTCGGTGCCGATGTAGTTGTGGCCCAGCTGCAACGCCTCGCGCAGCGACAGCTCCAGCACCTTCTTGGCACGCGGGGTGAACGGGATGTGCCCGGACGGCGCCTGCTGGCCCTGGCCGATGATCTCCTCGACCTGGCGGCGGACCGCCTCCAGGCTCACCCCGAGGCTCTCCAGGGCCTTCGCCGCGACGCCCTCGCCCTCGTGGATCAATCCCAGCAGGATGTGCTCGGTGCCGATGTAGTTGTGGTTGAGCATCCTGGCTTCCTCTTGAGCCAGAACGACAACCCGCCGCGCCCGGTCGGTGAACCTCTCGAACATCACGTGCCCCCTGCCGCCGCGGGCCGAAACGGAGTCTATACTCGGCTTCAGATTACGGAGCGGCGACTCCGGATGTCAACGCACATGGAGACCCATCGAATGGCCCCGTACGAGCCCGCGACCGCGGGCCGGACCCTGCGCTCCGACGCGCGCCGCAACCGCGCCCGCATCCTGGCGGCCGCCGAGCAGGTCTTCGCCGCCAAGGGCCCGGCCGCCTCCACCGAGGAGATCGCCCGCCGCGCCGGCGTGGGCGTCGGCACCGTGTTCCGCCACTTCCCCACCAAGGAGGCCCTGCTCCAGGCCATCCTCGGCGAGCTCGCCGGCCGGCTGGCCGCCGACACCGAGTCGCTGGCCCGCGACGGCGACCCCGCCACCGCGTTCTTCACCTTCTTCACCTCGATGGTCGAGCGCTCCGCCCGCACCAAGACGGTCATCGACCTGCTCGCCGAGGCCGACATCCCGATCACGGTCGCCAAGCCCGTCGAGACCCTGCGCCGCACCATCGAGGACCTGCTGGCAGGCGCCCAGCGCGCGGGCACCGTCCGCGCCGACGTCCGGTCCGCCGAGGTGATCGCCCTGCTGATCGGCGTGTGCCAGGCCGCCCTGTACGCCGACTGGGCCCCCGACCTCCAGGACCGCACCCTCTCGATCGTCTTCGACGGCCTGCGGCCGTCCCGCTAGACGCGCGTGGTCTCCAGCACCGCGCACGGACCCGGAGGGCGCAGCACGCGGTCGAGCGCGAAACCGGCCCCGCCGAGCAGGGCGCGCCAGTCCTCCTCGGTCCGCTCGCGGCCGCCGAGGATCCCCATCATCGTGAGGTCGAGCAGCGCCGCCGCGGGCGGGACGTCCCGCTCGGGCAGCACCACGTCCATCAGGATCAGCCGCGCGCCGGCCGGGGCCGCCGCGTGCACGCCGCGCAGGATCCTGGACGCCCGCTCGTCGTCCCAGTCGTGCAGGATCAGGCACGCCAGGTAGGCGTCCGCGCCGGCGGGCACCGACTCGAAGAAGTCGCCGCCCACGGCGCCGACCCGGTCGGCGACCCCGGCCGCCGCCAGCCGCTCGGCCGCGCTCGCGGCCACCTCCGGCAGGTCGAACACCGTGCCGCGCAGCCGCGGGTACCGCGCGGCCAGCTCGGCCAGCACGGCGCCGTCCGCCCCTCCCACGTCGACCACCGTGGCCGCCCAGGAGAGGTCGATGCCGTCCAGCGCGCCCATCCGCAGCGCCCGCAGCGCGTCCGACATGGCGGCGGAGAACAGCGCGGTCCGCTCCGGGGCGCGGCCGAGCCATTCGAAGAACGGAACGCCGTGGTGGTGCTCCACGGCCGGCCGCCCGTCCACGAGCGTCCGGTGCAGGTCGCCGAACGGGGCGTAGTGCGTCTCCATCCACATCAGGGCCATGTTGCGCAGCGACTCGGGCGTACCGGACGCCAGCGTCCCGCCGAGCGGTCCCAGCGCGGCCTCGTCCCCGTCCAGCCGGAACACGCCGTGCACGGCCAGCGTCCGCAGCAGCCGGCGCAGCGGCTCGGGCCGCGCCCCCACCGCCGCGGCGACCTCGCCGACCGGCCGCGGCCCGTCCACCAGCTCGTCGGCCACTCCGAGCCGCGCCGCCGCGAACAGCCCCTGCGAGATCATGAACCCGCCCAGCAGGTTCATCATCTCGACCGCGGCCTCCGACGGCATACGAGAATCACTCACAGTTCGTGATTCTACAGTGACACTCTGTCAACAGTGCTCTAGAGGATGCGGCGGGGGCCGTTCGGGGTGGCGCCACGCTTGCGCCACTCCCTGGGGTAGCCGACGGAGACCTCCTCGAACGGGACGCCGTCGCTGTGCATCGTGCGCGGGATGTGCAGGTGCCCGTAGACGACGCAAGCCGCCTTGTAGCGCGTGTGCCAGTCGGCCGTGCGGACGGTGCCGCACCACTGCGCGAACTCGGGATACCAGAGCACTTCCGTGGGGTCGCGTACGAGAGGGAAGTGGTTCACCAGGACGGTCCGCGCGTCCTCCGGGAGCTGCGCAAGGCGGCGTTCGGTCTCCGTTATACGGGCGTCGCACCAGGCGTCACGGCTCGGGTACGGGTCCGGGTGCAGGAGCGCCTCGTCGGTGCACACGACCCCGGCCTTGTACGCGATCGCCAGCGCCTCCTCCTTCGTGGTGGCGCCCTTGGGGCGGAACGTGTAGTCGTACAGGATGAACAGCGGCACGATCGTGAGCGGCCCGTCCGGGCCCTGCCAGGTCGCGTACGGGTCCTCCGGGGTCAGCACGCCCAGGCCCCGGCACATCTCGACGAGCTCGCGGTAGCGTTCCTCGCCCCTGGCCTGCACGGGGTCGTCCTTCATCGTCCACAGCTCGTGGTTGCCGGGGACCCAGACGACCCGCGCGTACTTCCCGCTCAGCGTCCGCAGCGCCCACTCCACGTCGGCGAACCGCTCCGCGACGTCCCCCGCCACCAGCAGCCAGTCGTCCTCGCTCTCCGGCCGCAGCCCCTCGACGAAGTACCGGTTGTCGTCGAAGCTCACGTGCAGATCGCTGATGGCGTAGAGACCGCTCATGGCCGGATCGTACGCGCCCGCCGGCGGCCCCGTTCGGCGATCATTCATCCATGGATCTCGATCAGGCCGGCGCCGTCGCCGCCGAGTACGCGGAACGGGCCGGCGTTCCGGCCCCGAAGGTGCGACCGGGCCGCGTGCCCCAGTGGTCGGCGGGGGGAGCGATCCTCCGGCTGCGTCTCAGGAAGGGCACCGTGGTCGTCGACTCCCGGTTCCTGGAGCTGGACGAGGGCGAGCAGGAGGCCGGGCTCGCCTACCTCGTGAGCGCCGTCGCCTCCGTTCGCCGCTACAACCGGAACGCGATGCTCTCGCTCGTTCCCCTCCTGGCCGGCGCGGTGCTCATCGAGATGTCCCTGCTGGGGGCGCCCCGGTGGATCGCCGAGGCCGCGTTCTGGTCGTACCTTCTCGGGTGGGTGCTGCTCCTGGGCTTCTGGTACCGGCGGTGCTGGTACGAGGCCGACCGCAGGCTCGTGGCGGTGTTCGGCTGGACCGCGATGGACACGGTCCTCGAAGTGGAGCGCAGGGAACCGGCCAGGCCCCCCTTCTACCTCCGGGCCGTCCCTACGCCGGACCAGCGGACGGCGCGGCTGGAGAGGATCTCGCGTACGCCCGCGTGAACTGCCGCGCGTTCCGTACGGCGGCGCCGCCCGGGTCGTTGTTGAAGTACACGTAGCCGTCGTCGCCGACGCGGCCGGCCCACGTCGCCAGCGCCTGCCGGCCGTAGTGCGGCCATGGGTTCGCGGCGCCCTCGTGGAAGCGCAGGTACGTCCAGTCGGCCGTGCGCCAGAGCGGGGCCACGGGACGTCCGAGGCGGTCGGCCCAGCAGAGCGCCGCGCCGTGGCGTTCGAGGACGCCGCGGGTCTCGTCCGTCCACCAGGACGGGTGGCGGGGCTCCACCGCGACGCGCACATCGGCCGGGAAGAGGGAGAGGCAGGCGTCCAGGCGTACGGGGTCGGCCTGGAGGGTGGGCGGGAGTTGCAGCAGGATGGGGCCGAGCTTGGGGCCCAGGCCGCGGGCCACGTTCATGAGGCGCTCGACGGGTTCGGCCGGCTCTTTGAGGCGCCTGATGTGCGTGAGGAAGCGGCTGGCCTTGACCGCCATCACGAAGCCGTCCGGTGTGCGTTCGCGCCAGCTCTCGAACGTCTCCCGCTTGGGCAGCCGGTAGAAGGCGCCGTTGTTCTCCACCGTGGCGAACGACTCCGCGTACCGTTCCAGCCACAGCCGCTGGGGCACGCCCTCCGGGTAGAGCACTCCGCGCCAGTCCGCGTACTGCCATCCGGACGTACCGATGAGCACCGGCATGCCGCGGTACCTACCCGGAACGACTCCCGTTGATCGGGAATGTCCGCCGCGCCGGGCGCCGGCCGTGTCTAGGCTGCGCGCGACGCCCGGCCACTGGAGAGGGAGGCGCCCATGAGCGCGGACATCGAGGCGCTCGAGCGCCGGATCGCGCGGCTGGAGGCCGTCGAGGCGATCAAGGCGCTCAAGTACCGGTACTGGCGGTCCTGCGACGGCAAGGACCCCGAGGCGTTCCGGAGCTGCTTCGTCAGGAAGGGCGCCTCGGTCGACTACGGGCGGCTCGGCCGGTTCGACGACGCGGACCCGATCGCCGAGATCTTCGCGGACGTGGCGCTGCTGCGGCGGGACGGCCGGTACGTGATCCTCGACATGCACCACGGCCTGCACCCCGAGATCACGCTGCACGGCGACGGGACGGCCGCCGGCCGCTGGACGCTGCGGTTCCGCCAGATCAACCTGGCCGAGGGCACCGAGACCGTGATGACCGGCGAGTACGACGACCGCTACGTCGTCGAGGACGGCGAGTGGCGGATGTCGCAGAGCCACTTCGCGATGCTGTGGAGCCGGACGCTGCCCCTCCCCGCCGAGGCGCGGATCGCCCCGTAGGCGCGGCGGGCGCGGCGGAGCGGGGTGCCGCCGCGCCGGCCGCGGTCAGGCGACGTACTCCGCGAGGTGCTCGCCGGTGAGGGTCGTGCGGGCGGCGACGAGGGCGGCGGGCGTGCCCTCGAAGACCACCTTGCCGCCGTCGTTGCCGGCGCCGGGGCCGAGGTCGATGATCCAGTCGGCGTGCGCCATGACCGCCTGGTGGTGCTCGATCACGATGACCGACCTGCCGGCGTCCACGAGCCGGTCGAGCAGGCCGAGCAGCTGCTCGACGTCGGCGAGGTGGAGGCCGGTCGTCGGCTCGTCCAGGACGTAGACGCCGCCCTTCTCGCCCATGCTGACCGCCAGCTTGAGCCGCTGCCGCTCGCCGCCGGACAGCGTGGTGAGCGGCTGGCCGAGGGTCAGGTAGCCGAGCCCGACGTCGGCGAGCCGCTGCAGGATCTTGTGGGCGGCCGGGGTGCGCGCGTCCCCGGCGCCGAAGAACTCCTCGGCCTCGGCCACCGGCATCGCGAGCACCTCGGCGATGTTCCGGCCGCCCAGCGTGTACTCCAGCACCGCCGCCTGGAACCGCTTGCCCTCGCAGTCCTCGCAGGTGGACTCGACGGTGGCCATGACGCCCAGGTCGGTGTAGATGACGCCGTTGCCGTTGCAAGTGGGGCAGGCGCCCTCGGAGTTGGAGCTGAACAGCGCCGGCTTCACCCCGTTGGCCTTCGCGAACGCCTTCCGGATCGGGTCGAGCATGCCGGTGTAGGTCGCGGGGTTGCTGCGCCGCGAACCGCGGATCGCGCCCTGGTCGATCACCACCACGCCGTCGCGGCCGGCGACGGAGCCGTGGATCAGCGAGCTCTTGCCGGACCCCGCGACGCCCGTGACCACGCAGAGGACCCCGAGCGGGATGTCGACGTCCACGCCCCGGAGGTTGTGCTCGGACGCGCCGCGGACCTCCAGCGCGCCGGCGGGTTCGCGGACCTGCTCCTTGAGCGCCGCCCGGTCGTCGAGGTGGCGGCCGGTCAGGGTGTCGCTGGCCCGCAGCCCCTCGACGGTGCCCTCGAAGCAGACGGTGCCGCCGCCCGTCCCGGCGCCCGGGCCGAGGTCGACGACATGGTCGGCGATCGCGATCGTCTCCGGCTTGTGCTCCACGACCAGCACCGTGTTGCCCTTGTCGCGCAGGCGCAGCAGCAGGTCGTTCATCCGCTGGATGTCGTGCGGGTGCAGGCCGATCGTGGGCTCGTCGAACACGTAGGTGACGTCGGTCAGCGACGACCCGAGGTGGCGGATCATCTTGGTGCGCTGCGCCTCGCCGCCGGACAGGGTGCCGGACGGGCGGTCGAGCGACAGGTAGCCCAGCCCGATCTCCGTGAAGGAGTCCAGGAGGTGCTGCAGCCCGGCGAGCAGCGGGGCGACCGACGGCTCGTCCAGGCGCCGGACCCACTCGGCCAGGTCGCTGATCTGCATCGCGCAGACGTCGGCGATGTTCTTTCCCGCGATCTTCGAGGAGCGGGCCTCCGCGGCGAGCCGGGTGCCGTCGCACTCCGGGCAGGGCTGGAACGTGATCGCCCGCTCGACGAAGGCACGGATGTGCGGCTGCATCGCGTCGACGTCCTTGGAGAGCATCGACTTCTGGATCTTCGGGATCAGGCCCTCGTAGGTCAGGTTGACGCCCTCGACCTTGATCTTGGTCGGCTCCCGGTAGAGCAGGTCGTGCAGCTCCTTCTCGGTGAACTCCCTGATCGGCTTGTCCATGTCGAAGTAGCCGCTGCCGCCGAAGACGCGGCCGAACCAGCCGTCCATGCTGTAGCCGGGGACGGTGAGCGCGCCCTCGGCGAGCGACTTGGCGTCGTCGTACAGGGCGGTCAGGTCGAAGTCGCTGACGGAGCCCATGCCCTCGCAGCGCGGGCACATGCCGCCGAGGCGGTTGAAGGTCGCCTTCTCCGCCTTCGTCTTGCCGCCGCGCTCCACGGTGATCGCGCCGCTGGCCTTCACCGACGGGACGTTGAACGAGTACGCGTTGGGCGGGCCGATGTGCGGCCGCCCGAGCCGGCTGAAGAGGATGCGCAGCATCGCGTTGGCGTCGGTGACGGTGCCGACGGTGGAGCGGGGGTTGGCGCCCAGCCGCTCCTGGTCGACGATGATCGCGGTCGTCAGCCCGTCCAGCATGTCGACCTCGGGCCGCGCCAGCGTCGGCATGAACCCCTGCACGAAGGCGCTGTAGGTCTCGTTGATCAGCCGCTGCGACTCCGCGGCGATCGTGCTGAACACCAGCGAGCTCTTGCCGGAGCCGGACACTCCCGTGAAGACCGTCAGCCGGCGCTTGGGAAGCTCGACGCTGACGCCCTTGAGGTTGTTCACGTGCGCGCCGTGCACGCGGATCATGTCGTGGCTGTCGGCGGCGTGCCGCGCGGGCGCGTCCGGCCTCGGGGCCATGCTCATCAACGTCTCCGTCCGTTCATGCGGGTCGGTGCCTGGAGGATCTCGGCGCAGGCGCCCTCGGCCGTTACCTCCGCGATAGTACGACCTTTCTGACAGGTAAGGTCACCCGCTCGTCCGGGCCCTCACCCTCGGAAAGACAATGATGTTCTAGTGAGCCGCCGCGCCCGCGGTTAGGCTCTGTCAACGTGATCATTCCACTGCGGCGCGGCGACCCCGCCCAGGCGGGCCCGTACCGGCTGGACGGGCGGCTGGGCGAGGGCGGGATGGGGACGGTGTACCTCGGCACGTCACCGGGCGGCCGCCGGGTGGCGGTCAAGGTGATCAAGGCCGAGCACGCCGCCGACCCCCGCTTCCGCGCCCGCTTCGCCCGCGAGGTCGAGGCCGCCCGCAAGGTCGGCGGCTTCCACACCGCGCAGGTGGTGGACGCCGACGCCGAGGCGGGGTCACCGTGGATGGCCACCGCGTACGTCCCCGGCCCCTCCCTCAAGGAGCACGTCACCCGCGACGGCCCCCTCCCCTCCGACGCCGTGCGCCGGCTGGGCGCCGCGCTCGCCGAGGGCCTGGCCGCCATCCACCGGCACGGGCTCGTCCACCGCGACCTCAAGCCGGGCAACGTCATCATGTCCCCCGACGGGCCCCGCATCATCGACTTCGGCATCGCCCGGGCCGCGGACGCCGATCCGCTGACGGCCGACGGCGCGGTCGTCGGCACCTTCGCGTACATGGCGCCCGAGCAGATCCGCGGGGAGCCGTCCGGGCCGGCCGCCGACCTGTTCGCCCTCGGCTGCGTGCTCGTCTACGCCGCCACCGGGAGCGGGCCGTTCGACGCCTCCACGGTCCCGGCCATCGTCCACCGCGTCCTCGGCGAGAACCCGGGGCTCGCCGGGATGCCCGCCGACCTCGCCCGGGCGGCCGGGGCGTGCCTGGCCAAGGCCCCCGGCGACCGGCCGTCCACCGCCGCGCTCATCGCCCACCTCGCCGACCCGGAGGCCTCCGGCCTGCCGGACGCGCCCGTCCCGCCGCCGGCACCGCCGCCGCCCACGTGGCCCGCCGCGGACGAGCCCACGGCGCCTCCCGGGACGATCGTCGCGACCAAGGAGGAGGGCGCGCCGCCCGGCGGCCGGAGCGTACGGCGGCCGGGGCGCCGCGCCGTGCTGGCGGGCGCGGTGGCCGCCGGCGCGTTCGCCGCCGGCGGCGGGGCGCTGCTCGCCTGGGCGCGCGCCGGCGGCCCGGCCGGCCCCGGCCCCGAGCCCGAGCCCGCCTCGACCAGGCTGGTCTCGCCTTCCGCCGCGCTCACCGGCCACACCGAGCCCGTCGGCGCGGTCGCGTTCAGCCCAGACGGCCGGACGCTGGCCAGCGGATCGCCCAGCGACGAGACGACCCGCCTCTGGGACGTCGCGACCGGCCGCCCGCTGCGGGAGCTGACCGGCGACGGGGTCCTGGCCGTCGCGTTCAGCCCGGACGGCAGGTACCTGGCCACCGGCGACCAGAACGGCACCGCCTCGCTCTGGGACGTCGCGACCGGCCGCAGGATCAGGCGGTCCGGGGCCGGCGAGCACGGCGTCTGGTCGGTCGCGTTCAGCCCGGACGGCCGGACGCTGGCCGGCGGCGGCTCCGACATCCGGCTGTGGGACGTCGCGACGGGCCGCGCCACCGTTCTCGGCACCGGGCCGTTCACCCGGAACGGGCTCGGCCACCCGGTACCGAACCTGGTCCTCGGGCTGGTGTGGGCCCTGGACGGGAAGACCCTCACCGCCGCCCTCGACGGGTACGGCCGCGAGGGCGACCGGGGCGCGATCCTGATCTGGGACGCGGCGGCCCGCCGGCAGGTGGCCGTGCTGCGCGGCCCGACCGAGGAGAACGTGGCGCTGGCGCTGAGTCCCGACGGCGCCGTCCTCGCCGCGTGCGGCGGCAGCGAGGAGATCCAGCTCTGGGACCCCGCGTCGCGCCGCGCCACCGACCGCCTCACCGGCCACCTCGGCGAGGTGCGGGCGCTGGCGTTCGCCGGGGACGGCACCCTGGCCAGCTGCGCGGAGGACAGGACCGCGCGGCTCTGGGACGTGGCCTCCGGCCGCACGACCGCCGTCCTGACCGGCGCCACGGGGAACCTCACGGCGGTGGCGATCAGCCGGGACGGGCGCACCGTCGCGGCCGGCGGCGGCCGCGACGACGAGGCCGTACGGCTCTGGAAGGTGCGGTAGATGCGGGCACTGCTGCCGGACGACCCCCGCGCGGTCGGCCCGTACCGGCTGGACCACCGGCTCGGCGAGGGCGGGATGGGGCAGGTGTTCCTCGGCACCTCCCCCGGCGGGCGCCGGGTGGCGGTCAAGGTGATCAAGGCCGAGTACGCCGCCGACCCCCGCTTCCGCGCCCGCTTCGCCCGCGAGGTCGAGGCCGCCCGCAAGGTCGGCGGCTTCTACACCGCGCAGGTGGTGGACGCCGACGCGCGGGCCTCGGAGCCCTGGATGGCGACCGCGTACGTTCCGGGCCCGTCGCTGCGGGACGCGGTCGCCTCCGGCGGGCCGTTCGACCCGGCGGCGGTGCGGCGGCTGGGCGCCGCGCTCGCCGAGGGCCTGGCGGCCGTCCACGCCTGCGGCCTGGTCCACCGCGACCTCAAGCCGAGCAACGTGATCATGTCTCCGGACGGGCCGCGGATCATCGACTTCGGGGTGGCCCGCGCCACCGACGCCACCACGCTCACCGGCACCGGGTCCGTCGTCGGCACCTACGCGTACATGGCGCCCGAGCAGATCCGCGCCGACCGCGCCGGGCCGCCCGCCGACGTGTTCGCCCTCGGCTGCGTGCTCGCGTACGCCGCCACCGGGCGCGCCCCGTTCGAGGGCGGCGGCGTCGCGGCGATCGTCCACCGGATCATCGCGGAGCCGCCCCGCCTCGACGGCCTCGGCGGCGACCTGCGCGCCCTCGTCGCGGCCTGCCTGGACAAGGACCCGGACCGGCGGCCCGCGCTCGGCGAGATCGGCCGCCGCCTGGCCGCACCGCCGGCGCCGGCGGGCGCACGCCGCGTCCCGCGCCGGGCCCTGATCGCCGCCGCGGCCGCCACCACCGCCGCCGCGGCGGCCGGCGTCCCGGCGGCGCTGCTGCTGGGGCGCCCGGACGAGGCGCCGGCGAAGCCGCCCCCGTTCCGCCCGACCGGCACGCCGAGCCCGACCGTGTTCGTCGGCGGGCCGATCGGGGTCAACACGTTCGCGTTCGCCGACGGCGGCCGCACGCTGCTGGGCCCCGGCAGCAAGGAGCTGTGGCGATGGGACCTGTCGACGGGCCAGGGCACGCCCGTCCACATGCCCGAAGTCCTCGCCTCCGGCTCGTGGGCGATCAGCGCCGACGGGCGGGTCGTGGCGGGCTGTCCCGGCGACTTCGTCGCGTTCGGGGATCCCGCCACCGGCCGGACGACCCGCCGCATCGAGTTCCCGGACCGGCCCGCCACGATCGCGCTGGCCCCCGACGGCGGCAGGATCGCCGTCAAGCACGGCGAGGCCGTCGGCATCTGGGACGTGCGGACCGGCCGCAGGACCGGCCCGGACTTCGGCGACGTCTCCGGCTGCGTCTTCAGCGCGGACGGGAGGCTCCTCGCGGGCGGCGCCTGGCCGAACGGGCCGATGTGGGTCTGGGACGCCGCGACCGGCCGTACCGTCGCCGAGATCAAGGGCAACGCCCCGCTGGAGCTGGCGTTCAGCCCGGACGGCACGCTCCTGGCCGGAGTGACCGACTACGAGCAGTACGTCCACGTCTGGGAGGCCCGCACGGGACGGCGCGTCCACACGCTCCAGGGCCACACCGAAAATGCCGACGCGCTGGCCTTCAGCCCTGACGGCGGCACGCTCGCCAGCGGCGCGGACGACGGCACCATCCGGCTGTGGAACGTCCGGACGGGCGCGTCCATCGCCACGCTGACCATCGATCCCGACGACGTGTCCGCCCTGGCGTTCACCCCGGACGGGCGCGCCATGGCCAGCGCCACCGGCGGCGGCACCATCCGCCTCTGGCGCTTCCCCTGACCCAGCGCGGGCGGACTCAGGCGGACGGCACCGCCGTGTGTACGCCGCGCCTTCTCGGGTAGCGGCGCCAGTGGCGGGGCCCCGCGCCCCGCGACCGCCCATCCGAACGCCAACGCTCAGGGGGAACGATGAGCACCATCACCGAATCGGTCGATGTGGACGCGCCGGTCCGGGCCGTCTACGACCAGTGGACGCAGTTCGAGGACTTCCCGCACTTCATGGAGGGCGTGAAGGAGATCCGGCAGCTCGACGACACCAGCACCCACTGGATCACCAGGATCGCGGGCGTCTCGCGGGAGTTCGACGCCGTGATCACCGAGCAGCTGCCCGACGAGCGCGTCGCCTGGAAGTCGGTGGACGGCCCCACCCACGCCGGCGTGGTGACGTTCCACCGGCTCGACGACTCCACGACCCGCGTCACCGCGCAGATGGAGATCGATCCGGAGGGCTTCGCCGAGAAGGCCGCCGACAAGTCCGGGACCATCAAGAACCGCGTGAAGGGCGACATGCAGCGCTTCAAGTCGTTCATCGAGAAGCGCGGCGCCCCCACCGGCGCCTGGCGCGGCCAGGTCGACCGCCCCGGTCCCTGATCCCGCCCCCATGCGCGGAGCCCCGGCCGTCACGGCGGCCGGGGCTCCGCGCTCCGCCGGGGCGGTTCAGCCGCCGTGCGCGGTGATGGCGTACCCCTCGGGCCCCAGAAAGGTGAACATCCGTCCGAAGGGCCCGTCCTGCGGCGGTACGGCGATGGGCACGCCGGCGGCGGCGAGCCGGTCGTGCAGCGCCTGCGCGTCGTCGGCCGCGAACCACAGGGCCACGCCGAGTCCGGGGCGGCCGCCGTCGAGGTCGACGCCGGGCAGCGGCTCGCGGACGGCGAACGGGACCGGCTCGGTGGCGAACACGACCGCGTGCGGGGGCGCGTCCGGCGCCCGGGTCAGCCCCAGGCGCTCCTCGAAGAAGGCGGCGGCCGCCTCCAGGTCGCGCACCTGGAGGGCGATGAAGTCGGGTCCGGTGACGGTCATGGGCACTCCCGCTTGTATGTCAGGACTTTGACATCCATGACGGTACGCGCGCCGCGCCACCTATGTCAAAATGCTGACATGCACGCCGAAGAGGGGCCCGTCCCGCCGCACCCGGCCGCGGACATCACCGAGCACGTCGGGTACCGGCTCAAGCGCACCGCCGCGGCACTGCGCGGCGCCATGGACAGGGCGCTGCGCGAGCACGGCCTGACCGTGCCGCAGTACTCCTGCCTGGAACTGCTCGACGAGAATCCGGGCATCTCCAGCGCCGAACTCGCCCGCGGCACCTTCGTCACCCGCCAGTCGGCGAGCGTGGTGCTGCGCGGCCTCCAGGACGGCGGCCTGGTCGCCCGCCCCGCGACCGCCGACCACGGCCGGGCGCTGCCCGTCCACCTCACCGGCGCGGGCCGACGCCGGCTCACCGCGGCCCGGACGGCGGTGTACGACATCGAACGCCGCATGATCGCCGCGATCCCGTCCCGCCGCCTGGACGCCCTCCTGGCCGACCTCGACCGGATGACCGCCGCCCTGGAGTGATGACCGTCCCGGAAGGTCAGGGCTTGCCGGCGGCGACCTGGGGCGGGTCCAGACGGTCGCCGGGGGCGTAGGTCACGACCTGCCGTGCCGCGAGGACCGTCCAGACGAAGGTGAACGCGATCACCGTGGGGTTCATGACCAGCAGCATCACGGCGGTGTGGACGCTCTCGCCGAGGCTCTGGATCCAGTTGAAGAACGCCACCAGCCCGCCCAGCATGATCGCCTGGATCCCGAGGCTCGGCCACCGCTCCCGCAGGAACCGCCCCGGCCGGCCGCCGTCCCCCGCGGGCTCCCGCCAGAACGCCAGCCGGACGATCAGGCCGATGAGCAGGACCCGCGCGAGGATCGTCACCCCCTCCAGCACGACCGGGAACGGGCCGGGCAGGTCCGTCAGCAGGGACACGAACCGCTGCGCCCCCGGGACCAGCGAGATCCCGGCGATGAGGACCAGATGCCGCCGGTAGAACGCGAGGGCCTGCGAGGGCACCTCAACGGCGGTGCGCCACTGGAGGGAGAATGACATGCGCTTCAGCGTACTAAATATTTTAGCTGACTAAAATAAATGGAGGCGGGATGGACGCGGACGGAGGAACCGTGGGGCAGGGCGACAGGTTCGGGCGGGAGCTCAGCTCCGCGGTGGTGTTCTTCCACGAGGCGGTGGGACGGCACCTCGGGCTCACCCCCGCCGACCATCGCGCGCTGACACTGATCGGCCTGCACGGACCCATGACCGCCGGCGAGCTGAGCCACCTGACCGGACTCACCCCCGGCGCGGTCACCGGCCTGGTGGACCGCCTCGAACGCGCCGGCCACGTCAGCAGGACCAGCGATCCGCGCGACCGCCGGCGCGCCCTCGTCACGGCCACCCACGAGGTCCCCGAGGACGTCGCGGCGGTGTTCGCCGAACTCGGCCGGAGGATGGCGGCCGTCGTCTCCAAGTACGGCGAGCGCGAGCAGGCCGCGATCGCCGACTACGTACAGAACATGATCGAGGTCCTGAGGGACCAGACCCGCCGCCTCGCCGAACGCGACCCCCGCTAGCCGTTCACCGGGTCGGGCAGGACGTCGCCGGGGTCGAGCGGCCAGGCGCCCGCCCGCAGGCTGACGCGGTCGTCGTAGGGATAGTGGTCCGACTCCCCGGCCGGCATCGGCGCCGTGACGAAACAGCGGTGGAGGAGCAGCTCGCGGCGCTGCGGCACGGTCAGCCCGCCGTTGGCGTCGTCCTCCGGCGCCACGAACCCCTCCCCTATGTACTTCTCGCCGTCCCAGTTGAGGTGCAGCCCCGCCGAGTCCTCGTAGAAGCGGTGGAACCTGGTGCGCCACTGGGAGTTCGATCCCCACCCGTGGGACAGGTCGTCGCTCGGGCGGGGATCGCGCCGGTCGGTGAAGTACAGCGTGGACGTGGTGGCCGTCCCCGCGTCCAGAAGGCGGGACGGCGCCCGCACGCGGACGCCCGCACGGCAGAACAGCAGGTCACCGAACCGGAACCCGGGCCACAGGACGTCCTCGACCGTGACGGCGCCGGCGCTCTCGTCCACGCTCACCGCAAAGATCTCGTGGTGGAACGGCGAGAACGCCTCCCCGTGCCGGACGCGCTCCAGCCCGACCCGCCCGAAGAACCGCTCGTGCACGGAGAGCGCGGCGCGATCCAGGGTGCGCCCGCCGGTGCCCCCGGCCGGGCAGCCGCGTTCGATCAGCAGGTCGCTGACCCGGCTGAGCGCGTACAGGGCGAAGAGCCCCTCGCGGTACCACGCCGCCGCCTCCCCATCGTCGCCCACCTGCGGCGATTCGCGATGGCGCAGCGGGGACAGGACGTCCAGGAGCCCGGCGGTGGCGGCCGTCCAGCCGTCGAGGACGGCCCGCGCGTCCCCGGCATCGATCAGCTCGTCATGAAGGCGGCGCCAGAGACCGCGGTCAATCCGCCGCATGCGCCCGCCCGTGCCGTGCGGCCTGGTCCCTGATTCCGCCCAGCACCGAGTCCAGCAGCCGGTCGAACTCCGCCACGGACCCGAAGTCGGCCTGGAGGGGCGTGAGGGCCGCCATGGCCGGGTAGTCGGCGGGGTCGATCGCGGGCGCCTCGTCGGGGCCGCCGCCGAGAACCGCCAGCAGGTGGCCGTTGAGGAAGCCGAACAGCACCCCCGGCGCGTCCGCGACCACCCGGTCGGGCAGGCCCCCGTCGCGCATCGCGGCCACCAGGCGTTCCAGGGCGGCCAGCGCCACCGGCGACTTCTGGGGGCGGGTGGCGAGCAGCGGGAACACCCGGGGATGCCGGTAGGCCATCCGCCGGTAGTCGTGCGCCGTCCGGCGGGCGACCTCCTCCCAGCCGTCGGACGCCCCGCGCCCACCGGCCTCCATCTCGGCGATCACGGCCTCCGAGATCGCGTCCAGCAGCGCCGCCTTCCCCTTGATGTGGTGGTAGATCGACATCGGATCGACCCCGAGGTCGTCGGCGAGCCGGCGGACCCCGAAGCGGTCCAGCCCGTCGCGATCGACGAGCGCGACGGCGGCGGCCGCGATGCGTGCGCGGTCGAGCCCCGCCGAGGTGCCCCGCGTGCGCCTGGTCACGTTCGCCCTCCCCTCCTTGCCAAACCTACACCGTAGAATCTACCGTTCCAGGGAAACCTACAGCGTAGATTTCAATCCGAAAGGAAGGCGTTCCGATGACGAAGAATCCCCGTGAACGATGGGCCACCTCGGCGATGTACACCGGGCTCGCGCTCACCATCGCCGCGACGGCCGTCCCGTACGTCGACCGCGCGACACTCCACCTGCTGGCCGACCACATCCGGGACGGCTATCCCGCCTACTCCCAGGCGCGAGTCGACACGGCCGTCACCACCTACCTGATCCTGCTGACCGCCATCGGGGCGTCCGGCGCCATCGCCTGGCTCTGGACGATCCGGGCGGTCGGCGCGGGCAGGCGGTGGGCCCGCCCCGCCGCGACCGCGCTGTTCGTCCTCGGCACCACCATCGGCCTGACCGGGCTGCTCACCAAGGACACCGCCGGCGACACCGGCCTGCCGCCCGCCCTGGGCTGGACCGGCCTGGCCCCCTGCCTGGCGGGCCTAGTGGCCATCACACTGCTGTGGACGCGGGGAACCCCCACCGCACAGACCATGGAGGCAATGCGATGAAAAGCATCGGCATCATCGGAGTCGGCGAGATCGGCCGCGCCATCGTGACGGGCCTGTGCGACGGCGACAGGGCACCAGAGGTGTTCCTGTCCCCGCGAGGAGCCGCCACGGCCGCGGAGTTGTCCGAGCGCTACGAGAACGCCCGGGTATGCGTCGGCAACCAGGAGGTGGTGGACCACTCCGACGTGGTGATCATCGCCGTACGCCGCCAGGACCGGCACGAGGCGCTCGCCGGCCTGACGGTGGACGCGGACAAGCTCGTGGTCAACGTGATGGCCGGAGTCGACCTGGACGATCTGCGCCGGACGCTGGCCACCACCGCCCCGATCGTCCGGGCCATCCCCCTGCCCGCCGTCCGCGAACGCCGCGCCGTCACCGTGACGTACCCGTCGCATCCGACGGCGGACTCCCTCTTCGAGTACCTGGGCGGAGTCCTCCCCGTCGCGGACGAGACGGCCTTCAACGTCTTCTCCGCGCTGACCGGGACGCTGACCACCCACTACTCCTACCTGGCCACCCTCACCTCATGGGCCACCGGCCACGGCATCACCCCCGACGACGCCGAAGCCTACGTCCGCGGCCTCTTCCAGGGCATCGGCCGAACCCTGAACGACCGGACCCGCTCCCTGCGTCAACTCGCCGCCGACCACGAGACCCCGAACGGAAACAATGAACGCATCCGCACCACATGGTTCACTCCGGCCAACGCCGAAGCCCTCACCACGGCCCTCGACGACCTCCACACCGACCTTGAGGACCCCCACAACAGCGACCGGCGCTAACGCCGACTTCGCCTCCATCACGAACGGCTAGCCCCGGACGTCCCGCCGCCGGCCGGAGAAGAAGAGTCCTGACGGCTGCTGGGCCTTGCAGGGCAGGCCGTTCTCGCGCGTCAGGGGAGGAGGCGGAGGCGGACGTCCTGGAGGAGGCGCTGGCGCTGGAGTTCCTCCTGGCGGTCGCGCGGCCGGAACGAGACGAGGCCCTCTTCGAGGACCTGCCAGTACTGCGGGTTCGGCGTCACGAGGCCCTGGCTGAGGAGTTGCCGGATCTCGGCCAGTTCGAGGCGTCCGACCTCGTCGGAGACCAGCCGCAGCGCACGGCTGTCGGACTCTTCCTGCCGGATCGCGACGGCGAGCGCCGCGATGCCGGCGAGGGCCACCGCGATCACGATGGCGATCGTGTGGGGTGCGAGTCCGAGGTCCATGGCAGGAGCGTGCCATTTCGGACGATGGTCCACAAGGGAGATCGGCGTACGGCGGCGCGCGTCGCGTCACCAGATGACGACCCCGCCTCCCATCTCCTGTGCGCGGCGGGCCGCGTCGATGATGTTGTCCAGCCGGGACGAGATGTAGTCCTCGCGCCGTTCCGTGCGGGCCGCGATGGCGGGAACGTGGGCACGGATCAGTTCGCATTCGGCCAGGAAGTCCGCGACCTCCCCCGGCTCCACCCACAGGTCCTTCTCGGCGAGAACGGGCAGGTGGCGGGGCCCCGAGTTCGCTGATGGCGGCGGAGCCCCACAGGAGGGTGCGCATCCGCTCATGTCCGGCCAGGTCGGAGACGCCCGGCGGCGGGTCGAGCACCACCCGCTCGCCGTTTTCGTCCGTCATGAAGACATCCACGAGCAGGCTCACGGCGTCCATTGAACAGGGGCGGCACGCCAGGGGCCAGGCGTCCATCCCGGGCGGTATCGTCAAAGCAGCGTTCACCATGGCAACGCGTGTGTATGCTGTCGACCAATATACGCCAAACGGTCGGGGATGCCATGGAGAACGCCTCCGCGCGGGTGACCGCCGCAGAGATCTCGCGTCTTGCCGGGGTCACGCGCGCAACGGTGAGCAACTGGCGGAAGCGGCACGCGGACTTCCCGGCCCCGGTCGGCGGCACGGACGGCAGCCCGCTCTTCGACCTCGACGCCGTACGGGCCTGGCTGCGCGCGCGTGGCCGCCCGTCCGCCGCCACCCCGGCCGCGGAGCTGCGCACGGCACTGCGGCTGAACGCCGACGACGGCACCCTCGCCGGGCGGCTGTTCCCTCTCGTCCTCTCCGCCGCGCGGCTCGGCACCGCGGCGGCCGAGCTGGGCGGGCTTCCGGACGCGGACCTGGCTTCGCGTGCGTGCGACCTGGTCGCCGAGGCAGGCGGCGCGTTGCCGGGCGCGGACTCCGTCCAGTACGAGGCCAAGGACGCGGGCGCGTTGCGCGCCCTGCTCCGGTGCGTCCGGAAGGCCGGCCCGCAGGCGGCGCTGGACGTGCTCGCCGAACGGGAGCTGGGCGACCGCGCCTCCACGGGCACCTACTACACGCCACCGCCGTTGGCCGACCTGATGGCCGGGCTGCTGGCGCCCGAGGACGGCCCGTACCCGCGGCGCGTCCTCGACCCGTCGTGCGCCGCCGGGGCGCTGCTGGCCGCCGCCGCCGAGCGCGGCGCCTCGGTCCTCCTCGGCCAGGACCGCGTGCCCGTCCAGGCCCAGCGCAGTGCCGTACGGCTCCTGCTCGGTTCCGCGGACGTGACCGTGCGCGCCGGCGACAGCCTCCGGGACGACGCGTTCCCGGGCGTGACGGCCGACGGGGTGCTGTGCAACCCGCCGTTCGCGGACCGCGAGTGGGGGCACGACGAGCTGGCGCACGACGCCCGCTGGACGTACGGGATCCCGCCGCGCGCCGAGTCCGAGCTGGCCTGGGTCCAGCACGCGCTGTCGCACCTGTCCCCCGGCGGCCTGGCGGTCATGCTGCTGCCGCCTTCGGTCGCCTCCCGGGGGTCGGGCCGCCGCGTGCGGTCGGAGCTGCTGCGCGCGGGCGCGCTCCGGGCCGTCGTCGCGCTGCCGTCCAGGATCGCGCCGCCCCTGCACGTCAGCCTGCACCTGTGGATCCTGGAACGCCCCGCGCCCGGCGGCCCGGCCAGGGACACGGCGCTGTTCGTCGACGCCTCCGAGCATTCCCCGGCCGAGTGGGACACGCTCGGCGGGACGGTCCTGGCCGCGTGGCGGGCGTTCCACGGGGACCCCGGCGGCTTCGCGGGCGAGGCGGGCCTCGCGCGCGCCGTCCCCATCATCGACCTGCTCGACGAGTACGTGGACCTGACGCCGGCCCGGCACGTCCGCACCGCCGCCGCGATCACCGCCCCGGCCCTGGTCGCCGGGCACGCGAGGGATCTGGTCGAGGAGCTGGGCGCGAGCATCGCGTCCCTCACCCTCGCGGGCGCGGTCGGCGAGTGGCGGCCGGCCGGGGACGAGGCGCGCGCCTGGCGTACGGCCACGGTCGCGGACCTCGCGCGCGGCGGCGCGCTGACGCTGTACCGGGCCACCCGGGGTTCGGAGATCCTGGCGAGGTACGAGGGGCGGTCCGTGCTGACCGGCCGCGACCTGGCGGCGGGCGGGCGCGCCACCGGCGACGCGAGCGAGATCCGCCCGATCGCGCCGACCGTGATCACGGCGGGGGACGTGCTCCTGTCCGGCGTCGCCGGCCCGCGGGGAGCCGCGGCCAAGGTCGCCGACGACGAGGACGCCAGGTGCCTGCTCGGCCCGAACGTGCACCTCATCAGGCCCGACCCGGACCGGATGGACCCGTGGTTCCTGGCGGGCTTCCTGGGCGCGCCCGGCAACGCCGGCCAGGCGTCCGCCGGCACTTCCGCGGCGCACGTCGACGCGCGGCGGCTGCGCGTGCCGCTGCTCCCGCTCGACGAGCAGCGCCGCTACGGCCGCGCCTTCCGGCGCCTGCACGATCTCCGCGTGGCGGCCCGCCAGGCCGGCGAGGCGGCCGACGCCGCCGCCGAGATCCTCTTCACGGGCCTGGCCACGGGTTCGCTGCTCCCCCCGGCGGGCGTTTCGGCATAGTGAAGGACCGCCCGGGCAGTGCCCGGACGGTCCCCACCCGCGTCAGGAACGTGCGCCCGGCTTATCAACGATCTCGACGGCGACGCGGACCGTCTGGCGCTGGAGGGTGCCCTTCAGGATGCGGTCCCCGGACCCGTCCTCGACCTCGTGCCCCTTGACGGCGAAGGCGCGGTCGCCCAGGTAGGCGTAGGTCCCCGGGTCGAGCAGCACCTCCGTGTGCACCCACTGGTCCACGATCCCGAGGGCGAGCGCGGGACGGCCGGCCGCATCGGCCTTGCCCTCGACGAGCACCACACCCGGAACGCGCTTCATGGCGCGGTAGATCGCCGCCTCCGTCTCGGGCGTATGGACGTTCTCGCGCAGGATGGTGATCAGCGTCTCGAACGTCATGAGCGGCCCGCCCTCGCCGCCGCCGTGGATCTTGCGGAACAGCGCCTCGGGATCGGTGGGCAGGGGCAGGTACCTGGAGGCGCGGGCGGAGTCGACCGTCTCGTGGCCGACCGAGATCTTGCCGTTCTCGTACGCGGCGTACTGCTTGCCGTCGCCGCGCCGCCAGAGCTCCCACTCCTCGGTCTTGTACGGGCCGCCGGTGACGGACCCCCCGGCCTGCGCGCCGGTGGTCAGGCGCATCTTGGTGTAGACCCACTGCCGCGGCCCGGGCACGGCGGACGGGCGCTCCTCCGCCGTCCTCGCGGCGCGGTCGAGCACCTTCCCGGCCTCGGCGGCCGACGCCAGCCGGATCGCGGCGGGCGGCGGGCCGGGCGGTGCGCTCCCGCCGCCGTCCGAGGGCCAGAGGGCGACGCCGGCGGCGATGGCGGCGGCCGCCGTACCCACGGCGGCCAGCCGTACGGCGAACGGGCGGGTGCGGCGGGCGCGCGGGCGTGAGGCAGCGGTGTCGGCGGTGTCGGCGGTGTCCGCGGTCATGATGCCGGCGAGCAGTTCGCGCGCGGCGGGCCGGGCGGCGTGCCCGGCCAGGTCGACGTCCCGGACGCGGGCCAGCGTCCGCACGGGCTCGTCGGTGGAGTGCGGCTTCATGTCAGTGGGCTCCGTTCGCTGAGGTCCGGGTAACGGGCCGGTGGTCGACGCCCGCCGAGCGCAGGGCGCGGGCGAGGCGCCGGCGGGCGCGGTGCAGCCGGACGCGCGCGGCGCCGGCCGAGCAGCCGAGGACGGCGGCCAGCGCGGTGTGGTCGAGCCCCTCCCAGGCGACCAGCGCCAGCACCTCGCGGTCGCCGTCGGACAGGCCGCCGAACGCCTGGGCGATGGCCGCGCCCTCGGCGGGGTCGGAGACGGCGACCGCGGCGATCTCGTCGCGCAGGCCGGTGGTGTGCAGCCGGTGCCGCTCGGCGGAGCGGCGGTGGTTGGCGAGGACGCGGCGCGCGACGCCGTACAGCCACAGCCGCGCCCGGTCGCCGGGCGGGATCTCGCCGAAGCGCCGCCACGCGACGGTGAACGTCTCCGCGACGACGTCGGCGGCGTCGTCCGGGGACGCGCAGCGGCGCAGCGCGTAGCCGAGGATGGGCTCGTACGTCGCGGCGTACAGGGCCTCGAACGCGGTCTCGCGCTCACCCATCGAGGGCCCTGGGGCCGGGTCCCTCATGTCTCACGGGGCTCACGTGACTCTCCTTCGTCCGGGAACGGGAACACCCCCTACGTGTCGGGAGAGCCGCCGGTGTTACCGCGCCGGAACGGGAACCCGCGTCACCGCGAGATCTGGGCCGAGCCCCAGGAGAACGCGGCCACCGCCACCAGCGCCGCGACCGCCAGCGCCGCGCCGAGCAGGATCCTGCGGGCGCGCTCCCCCGGCACGTTCCCCACCAGGACGACCACCGTACCCGCGTTCAGGTCGTGGAGGCACTGGCCCGCGCGCGCCCGCCGGCCGCTGGACCCCTTCCACGCGAAGTAGTCGTCCCACGGACCGCTGGGCGAGGAGTTGTCGCCCCAGGTCGGCTGCCAGCGCTTCCACGCCTGCCGGCGGCTCGGGTTGCTCACGCCGTCGAGCGTCACCACCCGCGTCCCGGCGATGCGCTGGCCGACCGTGCAGCCCCACCGGGCCAGCCGCCCGACGCGCAGGAAGTACCAGCCGGCGGTCCCCGTGAGCACGGGGGTCACGGCCACGACGGCCAGCAGGACGCCGCTCGCGGCATCGGGCGTGCTCGCGGAGATCAGCAGCGGGAGCGCGAGCGCCGCCGTCCACACGACGACGACGGCGAAGTAGTCGATCAGCCGGGAGGCGGTCCGGCGGCGGGCGCCCGCCAGCACCCGGACGCGGCGCGTCCCGTCCTCGGACGCCTCGGCGGGATCGGTGCCGGCGGGGAGGAACACGGCGGGCCGCGGCGGGGTCTCGGTCACGAACGCTCATCAAACCCCACGAACACTCGGAACGTCAGCCCCCGGCGCACCGCGGGCGCCGCTCAGGTCGCCGCGGCCGCGTAGCACCGGACGGCCACCCGCCGGTCCGGGCCCCACTGCTGCTCGACCGTGTCCAGGAGGCTCCAGCCGAGCCGCTCGTACAGGGCCGCCGCGGCGGTGTCGGACGCGACCACGTCCAGCACCGGGTGCAGGCCGCGGTCCCGCGCCTCGCCGGACACCCGCGCCATCAGCAGCGCGCCGATCCCGCGGCCGCGCGCCGAGGGGGCGACGAACAGCCGGCTCACCATGGCGGTCGCCGCGATGCCGGTACCGGTACGGGCGCTCCAGAGCGCGGGCGCCGCGTTGTCCGGGGTGCTGCGCGACAGGCCGACATGGCCGGCGATCCGGCCGTCCAGCTCCGCCACCCAGGCCCCGATGAGCGACGGCCGTGCCAGCCACCCGGCCGGGTCGCGGGGCCAGTCCACCGGGTAGCCGTCGCTCCCGTGCACCTCCGCGAGCACCCGGACGCAGCCGTCGATGTCGTGGTCTTCCCGCCTCCTGATGTGGCGGGCCGCGCCGCCGCCGTCGTTCCTCATCCGGCCATCGAACCAGGTTCCGGTGGCGCGCCGGCCGCGTCCTCCAGAAGCCGGATGATCGTAAGCAGGTCCCTGGTGCGGAAGTACTCGATCCGGTCCTCCCACCGCCCCGCGTCCATGCGGCTCCTGAGCCGGCCGGCGCAGGCGGCCAGCGTCCGCCGCTCGTCCGGGGCCAGGCGGCCGCCGGACTCCAGGCACGCGTTCACGCATGCCCGCAGATCGCGGGAGACGTCGTCGGTGACGAGGGCGGGGAGCCGCCGCCGGTTCCAATAGAGGACGGCGTGCAGGGCGGCCTCGCGGCGGGCGCCGTACCAGTGGTCCACGTGGTACGGATTGGGGTCCCGGGGACGCGGCGAACGTATGCCCCTCCTCTTGGCCGCGCGGCGGGTCTCGTCGTACGCGGCCAGCTCCGCGTGCCACACCGCGCGGCTCGCCTCAAGTTCGTCCAGGGCCCGGAGCAGCGCCGCCTCGTCCTCCTGGAATCGCCCCGCGCGCGCTTCCAGGAAGCTCAGCGTCGCGTGGAAACCGATCGGCCGGTAGAGCTGCACGCAGGAGCGCAGCATCGACACCCGCTTCCGGTGCGGCAGCGACGGGTCGCGCGCCTTACGGGCGAAGTTCCCGAAGCTCATCGGGCCCTATTCGCCGGGACCGAGGATGGTAAGGGTGGCGCCGTGCAGCGCCGCGACGGCGTCCGCCGTCCGTTTCGGGTCCTGGGACGCGCCCGCGGTCACCACCACGTACCGTCCCCGGCGGTCGACGCGGCCGTCCCGCGCGGTGCCGCCGCCGGTGAAGCGCAGGTCGGTGTACGCGAGCCAGGCGCCCGCGGCCGCGGCGTCCGCGGAGTCCTTGAACCTGAGGACGTGCCCGTCGACCGTCACGTTCCCGGTCGTACGGAACGACGCCTGGACGCGCCCCTGGCACGCCACATCGGCCAGCAGCGCCCGGCTCCGCGCGCCGCCGGCGCCAGCGAGGCATCCGGCGCGGCTGTCGAGCGTGCGCCCGCCGGCCGGGACGTACGTGACGGCGCGGCCTCCCGTCTCGATCCGCCGCTGCTCGCCCGTCTCGTACACGCGGCGGGCCTCGAACGGCACGGGGCGCGGGCGCGGGTCCCCGCCGCCCAGCAGGGCGACACCGGCGGCGACGGCGGCCAGGAGGAGCACGGCGAGGGGCACGATCACCCGGAACGGGGGGCGCCTCGTCCGCGGCCCGCGCCGGTTCGCGATCATCGCGGCCTCCACGGGGTCGCCGTGCGGAAGATCGGGAGGTGTACGGAGGGATCGGCCACGATCGCCCATCAAACACCATCGCGGCCGGAACGGAACAAGGCCCCGGGCCGGTACGGCCGGGGCCTCGCGCAAGCTGACCTTGCTCCCGCGACTGGACTCGAACCAGTAACCTGCCGGTTAACAGCCGGCTGCTCTGCCGATTGAGCTACGCGGGATCGTCGCGGCCGGCGGGGCCTCGCCCCTGCCCGGCGCGTCTAGATTAGCGCATCCCAGGAGGTGTTCGCGCACCCATAAATCCCGGGCGACTGCTCCGCCCTTTCGTGGGTATGGGTCGGTCACCAACCGCAGCACCGGGAGTTTTGACCTATGAAGCACCGTGCAATGTTCTTCGCGGGCGCGGCCGTCGGCTACGTCCTGGGCACGAAGGCCGGCCGCGAACGGTACGAGCAGATGAAGCAGGCCTCGCAGCGGTTCACCGAGAACCCGCGGGTGCAGGAGTACGCCGAGGTGCTCCGCACCAAGGGCGGCGAGATCGCCGGGGCCGCGCGGGACCGGGTGCCCGAGCAGATCGGCAACAAGATGCCCGGCAAGCACCGTGACGACATGCCGCAGGAGTACAAGGACCCGCGCCAGGAGACCACGACGCACGGGACCGCGGCGACCCCGCGCACGACCCTCTAGGCACCCCCAGGGCGCTCAGGGCGCCCTCAGAGGCCGGTCTGGCGGCGCAGGTCCTCGAGGAGCTGCTCGGCCTGGGCGCGCAGGCCCGGGTCGTCCGGGTCCAGCCCGGACTCGAACACGAAGCTCCAGCGCACGTCGCCGCCGCCGGACGGCCGGCGGCCGGCGATCCGGACACCGCCGCCGCCGGGCAGCCTCGCGTTGTGGCTGACCACGACGGTGGCCGTGACGCGCTCCCGGACGGTCTCCGGCACCGAACCCGCCTCGGTCAGCCGGACATGGTGCTCGGGCCCGCCCGCGGTCTCGTGCACGTGCAGCCAGCCGTCCTTCCAGGACGCCTGGTCGATCCGCTCCCACGGGACGCGGGCGAACCCGCCGGACACCGTGGGGACGTGCAGGGCCGTGGTCGTGGCGACGACGAAGGAGCCGCCGCGGGTGGGCGCGGTGGCGAGCGTCCGCTCGCCTCGTTCGAGGTCGAGCCGGTCGCGGACGGGGGCGGGCGGCCGCCGGGTCAGGCGCATGCGACCACCGTAGGCGATCGGGCGGCCCTCCCGTCAGGCGGCGCGGGGCGCGCGGCGGGCGCCGAGGAGGTCCAGGACGAGCGCCGCCGACCAGCTGTAGTCGTGGCTGCCGCGGCCCGTGCCGTCGAACGGGTCGAAGTACTCGCGGAACCCCGACTGGCGGACCAGCCGCAGCGTGGAGCCGTACAGCAGGTCCGCGATGACCGAGTGGCCGTGCGCCAGGGCGCCGTGCCACAGCAGCCAGTTGGTGTTGATCCAGGTCGGCCCCCGCCAGTAGCCGCCGCGGTCGAACGCGGGCGCCTGGATGTCGCAGGTGGGCACCGGGTAGCCGGCCGCGCCCGCGAAGCGCGCCGACAGCAGCAGGTCGACGAGGCCGCGCGCGATCGGGGCGGGCAGCTCCGGGTCCAGGAGCGGCGCGAAGCCCGCCACGGTGAGGACGGGGAGCAGCCGGCCGTCGCGCAGGTCCCGGGCCCTGAAGCAGCCGGTCTCGCAGTCCCACAGCCGCTCCAGGATCGCGCCGTGGATGAGCCGCGCCCGTTCCCGGTGCGGTACGGGGTCGCGGCCGACGATGGCGGCGAGCTCGGCGAGGGCGTGGGTCGAGGCCAGGTACGTCGCGTTCACCAGCGGGTCCTCGATGGCGAACGGGTGGGCGTCCCGGATGTACTCGGGCCGGTAGCCGGCCTCGCGCAGCAGTGTGACGAGCCACACGTACCGTTCGTAGTCCTCGCCCGTTGGGAGGCTGTAGGCGTCGCGGCCGGGCGCGTACAGGGCCCGCGGCAGATGGAGGGCGCCGAGCGGCCTGTCCCAGGCGGGGCTGTTGTCCATGCCCGATTCCCAGGGGTGGACGATGGCCATCAGGCCGCTGGAGTCCACGTCGCGGCATTCGGCGAGGTAGCGGTGCTGCGCGACCAGCATCGGGTAGAGGCGCGCCAGGAACGCGCGGCTGCGCTCGGCGTCGGCCGGGCCCGCGCATTCGTGCAGGCGCAGCGCGGCGAGCGCCTGCAGCGGCGGCTGGGTGAGGGCGGAGGTGTGCACCCCGCTGGGCGCGGCGGGCTGGCGGTCGCCGTGCCACAGTTCGGGCCCGGGGAAGTACGCGTGGCGCGCGAGATCGGTGTTGAAGACGATGTGCGGCAGCAGGCCGTCCCGCCACTGGCCGCGGAAGAGGGACATCAGCTCGCGCTCGGCCCGGTCGCGGCGGTGCCTGGCCAGGCCCATCGAGACGAACGTGGAGTCCCAGCTCCACTGGTGCGGGTACAGGCCCGGCGACGGGACGGTGCCCGTCCCCGTCCAGTTGGCATCGAGGACCCGCGCCGCGGCGTCCCAGAGCGCGGTCTCGTCACCGGTCAGACGGGTCGTCATAGGGCCAGTGCGACCTCCTCGCGAGTACGGAAGCCACCCCGATTGTGACCGCAGAACGCGCGTCCGGCGACCCCTGTTCCGGCGGTGCTTGTCTACGCCGGCGGCGCCGTTCCCGTGATTGTTCCAGGGAGGCCGGCGCCGGAGCGTACCAGCAGCCAGGCGACGATCTCCTCCCCCGCCAGGACGCCCCGCGCCCGCGTGACGGCGGTGGCGGGACCGGACCGCGCGGTCCAGCCGGTGTCGTGCAGCTCGCCGTGGGCGGGCCGGATGGACGCCGTCGCGGCTTCGAGCAGCTCGATGTCCAGCAGGGAGTCGCCGGCGGCGAGCATCGCCTCGGCACCGGTGCGGCGGGCGACCTCCGCCGCCGCGGCCGCCTTGGTCAGGCCGGTGGGCAGGCAGTAGACCTTGCGCCCTTGCAGCGAGGTGCGCCAGCCGCGTTCGGCGCACCATCCGGTGAGGTCCTCCACCCAGCCCTGGGGAAGGGCCGCCCGGTCGACCACCGTGTAGGCGAAGAGGTCGGACGCGGTCCTCTGCTTGAGGACGAACTCCCCCTGAACGCTCGCCAGGTGTTCCCGTACCTCGGCCAGGGCGGCGGACGACTCCTCCATGCGGGCCCGTACCGCCGATGCCCAGTCGGCGTCGTCGGCGCCGTCCACCAGGATGTGCCCGCCGTTGGCGCAGATGGCGTACGCGGGCTGCTTCTCCAGCAGGTGCACCCGCGCGTACTGCTCCGGCGTGCGCGTCGTCGTCGGTACGAGCGTGGCGGCGCCCGCGAGCGCTTCGAGCCCGCGCGCGGCGGTCTCGGTCATGAAGGACAGCGGGGCCGCCTGGTAGAGCTCCACGCAGAGCAGGCGCGGCATGGCTGCGTCGGTGCCCTCCAGGTGGAGGGCGGCCGAGGAGTAGATGAGCGTACGGTCCAGATCCGAGCAGACGAGCACGCTCACCGGAGACCGCCCTCCTTTACAAAGTAGAAAATATCGGACATCCGGCCGGCGGGGCCTACTGGACGGATCCGGCGCCGAAGCTGGGGTGGACGAGCCCCATGCAGGCGTACGGGAACGCGTCCGGGGCGACCTCCTCCACCGGGACGCCGCGTTCGGCCGCCAGCAGCCGGATGTGGGCCAGCTCCGCCCCGGCGCCGGCGCGGGCCAGCACCTTCCACGGGACGCGGCGCAGCAGCACCCGGGTCGTCTCCCCCACCCCCGGCTTGATCTTGTTGAGGTCGTCGACGCCCTGCTCCCGCCCGACCCGGCGGACCGCCTCCCAGCCCGACCAGTCCGGCGTCCGGTCGGCCGCGAGCAGCCCCGGCAGGTCGGCCGCCACCCGCCCGGCGACGTCGCCGAAGCGCGCGCAGACCGCGTCCAGGAAGGCCGCCGAGACGTCGCCCTCGGCCAGCTCCGCGTAGAACTTGGCCCCGTGGAACTCGCCCGGCCCGATCAGCTCCGCGTTCAGGACCGTACGGCTGACCAGGCCCGACACCGTGGAGTTGAGGCACGCGGACGGGATCAGGAAGTCCTCGCGCGTCCCGTGCAGGGGCGTGCAGCGGCCCGGGTCGGCCAGCACCGCGAGATCGGCGGGGAAGCGGCGGCCGGTCGCGGCGGCGTACGCGTCCAGGGCCGCCGTCAGCTCCTTGCTGATCGCGCCCTTCCCGGTCCAGCCGTCCACGAACATGACCCGGGACGGGTCGTGCCGCGCCGCGATGTACGCCAGCGCGACCTCGTCGATCCCCCGGCCCCGCACGATGCTGATCGCGTAGTGCGGCAGGTCGAGGCCGTGCGCGAACCGCGCCCACCGCCGGACGAGGATCCCCACCGGCGTCCCGGCGCGGGCCAGCGACACCAGCACCGCCTCCGGCCCCCGCTCGGCGATGATCATCTCGGTCACCAGGCCGACGGCATGGGCGAGCCGGCCGGCGGAGGCGTCCAGGGCCTCGTGGAAGAGCCGCCGGTACTCGGCTCCCGGCTGGTACTCGACCGGCAGCGACTCGGCGTAGTGCGCCCGCCCCGCCTGGATCGCCGCCTCCCGCTCCTCCGTGGGGGCCTCCAGGCGCACGCCCGACAGGTCCTTCAGCAGCCAGGCGACGTCCTCGGCCGCGTAACTGCCGAAGTCGGGCCCGTGCAGGGCGCGCGGGAGGGCCTCGGTGCGCTCGGGAGCGCGGTACGACGGAACGGTCGCCAGCACCACGGGAGCGAGCCGCGCCAGCTCGGCCAGGAGCCCGTCGGCCAGTTCCCGGGTGTCCCCCACGTCGTCCACGACCAGGACGATCGAATCGAACGACCGCGAGGCGTCCCTGCCGGGGGCGACGTTGTAGGCGTACCTCTCGCCCGGCCCGTCGGCGGGATCGTCGTGCGCGGGGAAGGCCAGCCGCGTGCGGATCGCGTAGCCCGGGTCGTCCACGGCCAGTACGGGGGAACGGGTCGTCGTCGAGTAGCGCACGTCCACGCCGGCGGGAAGCGCGTCCGCCAGCGCCTCCGCCAGCCGCAGCGGCGCGTACATCAGCTCCTCGAAGCCCAGCACCAGCACCCGCGACCGCCCCTCCAGGAGGGGGGCGAGCCGGCCCGCCATGGCCGGCAGCTCCTTGCCGAGCCGTTCGCGGTGCTCGGGCAGGAACCCGTGCCGCCCGCCGTCGGGAAGCCCCTCCGGCCAGCCCGGATCGACCCGCGTGATCTCGAACGACCCGCCCGGCGCGGTCCCGTCCGAAGCCGTCCCGGCCTCAGCGGTCCCCTGTGCGAGCCCCGCCACCAGCTCCTGCCCGGCCTCGAGGATCCCCTCCGGCAGGCCCACGCGCCCCTCGGCGAGGGCGACGACGTCGACGCGGGCGCCGATCTCGTCCGCGAACGCCGCGAACGCCGCCCGGTCCGCGTCCCCGCGCAGGTCCACCAGCGCGGCCACCGCGTAGTGCCGCCGCGCCTTGATCGCGTGCAGCGCCCGGATCGTGTTGATCACCGTCCGGCCGGTCGACAGCTCGTCGTCCACCAGCACCAGCGGCACGTCCCGCTCCAGCGCCGCGGGATCCCCCGGCAGCAGCAGGTGGCTCGTCGCGTGGCTGTGCTCCTCCTCGAACCCGCCGTAGCGCGCGAAGCCCTCGACGGGCCGCCGCGTCGAGTGCAGGTAGAACGCCCCGCCCAGCGCGTCCGCCACCGAATGCCCGAGCGCGGTCGCGGTCTCCGCGTACCCGAGCACGACCGCGTCCACCGCCGCGTCCGCCGCATCGGGCGCGGCGAGGCGGTCGCGCAGGGCCGCGGCCGCGCCCGGCTCGCCGCGCAGGGCCGGCAGGAGGGGGCCGTGGTCCGGCGCGGGCTCGTCCGGGCGCAGGGCGCGGCGGACGAGGGCGCCCAGGAGGAGACCCGCGCCGTGGACGAGGCGCGGGTCCGTCGGGACGTGCTTGCCGAGGACGGCCGACACCAGCAGGTGCGCGCGGCGCGGGTTGCGGCGCACCGCGAGGCCGACCAGGTCGGGCAGGCCCGCGCCGGCCGGGCGGGCGCCGTCGTGGAGGGTCACGCCGAGCCGGCCGGCGACCCACGCGCCGGGCCAGGTACCGGGCCGAGAGCCGGGACGGGCGGCGCTCACCGGCCACCCGCCGCGTCGAGCAGCTCGACGAAGGTGACGCCCTCGGCGGCCACGCCGAACACGCGAGCGCGCAGCATGAGGCGCTCGGCCCAGGCGCGGTGCGGCTTGGCCTCGTTCATCTTGTTGGCGTAGACGCTCGCCATCGCTCCCCCACCGGCCTCCCCCAGGATGTCGGAGGCGTCGCAGTACTCCTCGTGGGTCACCACCGACAGCGCGTGGACGGCCGCCACATGGCTGGGGTGGATCACCGTCTTGCCGATCAGGCCGTTGGCCTTGTCGAGATGGACCTCGCGGATCAGGCCGTCCAGATCCGAGGTGATCAGCCGCTCGCGGAGCGGCGCGGCGTGCTGCCGCTCGAACGGCGACTGCCGCAGCTGCGGCTTGAACATCCGCTCGCCGGCCGAGAAGTACTCCCAGACCGGTCCGGTGACCACGAAGCCGGTGCCGTCCGCGCGGCCGAGGATGTTCACCACCTCGGAGATCGCGCCGGCCACCGGGTGGATGTCGTAGATCGACAGGTCGGGCGGGCGGCGCAGCCCGTACGCGGCGGACATGTCGGTCGCGCCGATCCGCACGGCCAGCACGCGCTCGCGGTGCTTGGCCAGCAGCCGCGCCACGTCCTGCAGCAGCTCCGAGCGGGTCTCCCGGTAGACGGCCTGGTGGCTCTCGATCACCGGCATGGCCAGCAGCCGGTGCCCGGTACGGTCGGCGGCCTCCGCCACCGCCTCCAGCGCCTCGCCGCCGGCCTGCGCGGTGAACTTCGGCAGGACGAAGCCCGTGACCAGCTCCGCGGCGCCGCCGAGCCGTACGGCCAGGTCGCGGATCTGCTCCGCGGCGCGGACCCGGACGAACAGCAGCGGCGGCTCCTGCCCGCCCGCCCGGACGCGTTCCAGCTGGGCGACCAGGTTGGCCTCGGCGGCCGGCACCTCCTCGTCGGAGATCGCGTCCTCCAGGCACAGCACCATGCTGGTCACGCCGCGCCGGGCCGCCTTGGCGACGTCGGCGGCCAGCGTCGGCCGGATCGCCGGGCTGTACAGGGTGGCGCCGAGCGCGACCGCCAGGACGGCGCGGTCGTCATGGCGGTCGAACGCCCGGGGCTGCCGGTGGAACAGGTGCTTGCGGAGCGCGGGGTCGACGTGGTCAAAGTGCCGCATGCACTCCGGGCCCTCCCGCTCGGCCCGGCCACGGGGACACCGTCAACACCGCCATCGTCACAGGTGCGCTGAGACCGTCGGCAGGAGGTGCTGGAACGTGCGCCCGTTCGCGGTCGCGCCGATCGCGGTCATCGACCAGCCCTGGCCGTCCCGGGACACCTTCGCCATGATCTGCGCGTTGTGCTGGCCCGACCCGCTCAGCTCGTAGCGGGCGATCTCCTGCCCGGTGGTCTCGTCGACCAGCCGGCAGAACGCGTTCGCGATCTGCGAGAAGTCCTGCCCGGTGAACGAGTTGACGGTGAACACCAGCTGGGTGACGTTGGCCGGCACCGCGGACAGGTCGACGTTGATGACCTCGTCGTCGCCCTCGCCCTCGCCGGTCAGGTTGTCGCCGGTGTGCAGGACCGAGCCGTCCTTGCTGCGCAGCTGCCGGAACCACACCGAGTCGGCGAGGTTGCCGCCGGCGTCGAACAGCAGGCAGGACGCGTCCAGGTCGATCGTCTGGGCCTTGCCCTTGCCGAACAGGCCCTTCTTGACGACCGCGTCCCAGCCCAGGCCCATCCGGACCCGGGTCAGGCCACCGCCGCCCGGCTTCTCCAGGGAGACCTTCTGGCCCTTCTGCAGCGAGATCGACATCGTCGGCTCCTTCGCCTTCGGTTCAGACCTGGGTGGAGTGCAGCTGCTTGTCCTCGCCGGCCTCGGTGCCGCCGGCGTCGCCGTCCGCGCGGCGCCTGCGGAAGACGACCGAGCTGGCGAACGCCGCGATGATCAGGCCGGCGCCCAGCCCGCCGGTGATCCACTCGGGCACGTGGTGCGCGATGCTGATCAGCATGCAGGTGGCCAGGGCGCCGATCGCCCAGTGCGCGCCGTGCTCCAGGTAGACGTACTCGTGCAGGGTGCCCTTGCGGACGAGGAACACCGTGAGCGACCGGATGTACATGGCGCCGATGCCCAGCCCCAGCGCGATCACGATCGGGTCGGTGCTGATGGCGAACGCGCCGATGACGCCGTCGAAGGAGAACGAGGCGTCCAGGACCTCCAGGTAGAGGAACAGGAAGAAGCCGGCCTTGCCGGTCGCCAGGGCGAGATCGCTCGGGCCCTTGCGGCCCACACTGACCTCGCCGATCCCGTCGCCGTCCTCGTCGTCATCGTCGTCGAGGTCGCCGGCCTGGGAGAACAGCTCGCCGAGCCCGTTGACCAGGATGTAGGTGACCATGCCGAGCACGCCGGCGATCATCACGTCGCCGGGGTTCTCGGCCCACAGGCCCGACACCAGCGCCAGCGCGCCGCCCGCCACGACCACCGACAGCTGGTCGAGCTTGCCGATGCGGGCCAGTGGCCGCTCCAGCCACGGCAGCCACTTGTGCGCGTGGTCCTCGAACACGAAGTCGAGGAACAGCATCATCAGGAACATCCCGCCGAACGCGGCGATCGTCGGGTACGCCTCTTCCATCGCGTGGTGGTACTTGTCGGGCTCGTTCAGCGCCAGGTCGAACGCCTCGATCGGCCCGAGCCCGGCGGTGATCACCACGATCAGCAGCGGGAACACCAGCCGCATGCCGAACACCGCGATGGCGATGCCGATGGTCAGGAAGATCTTCTGCCAGAAGGGGCTCATCCGGTCCAGCACCTTGGCGTTCACCACGGCGTTGTCGAACGAGAGCGAGATCTCCAGGATCGCCAGCACCGCCACCAGGGCCAGGCCCGCCGGGCCTCCGTAGAGCAGCGCGATGACCAGGCCGATGGCGGTGACCCCGAAGGACCAGCCGAAGGTGCGAAGAATCATACGTACATTTCTGTTCGTTGCGGGCGGCGGCTGTCAGCCGACGTTGACACCGAAATCGGTGGCGATGCCGTGCAGTCCCGAGGCGTACCCCTGGCCCACGGCGCGGAACTTCCATTCCGCGCCGCGCCGGTAGAGCTCGCCGAAGACCATCGCGGTCTCGGTGGAGGCGTCCTCGGTCAGGTCGAAGCGGGCGAGCTCGTTCCCGTCGGTGCGGTTCACGATGCGGATGAACGCGTTCCGCACCTGGCCGAAGCTCTGCCCACGGTTGTCGGCGTCGTAGATGGACACCGGGAAGACGATCCGGTCGCACTCGGCCGGGACGGCGTTCAGGTCGACGTTGATGGACTCGTCGTCCCCCTCGCCCTCGCCGGTGAGGTTGTCGCCGGTGTGCTCCACCGACCCGTCCGGGCTCTTGAGGTTGTTGAAGAAGACGAAGTGCTGGTCGGAGAGTACTTTACCGCCCGTTCCGAGCAGCAGCGCCGACGCGTCGAGGTCGAAGTCGGCGCCGGTGGTGGCCCGCACGTCCCAGCCGAGACCCACGGAGACGGCGGTGAGGTCGGGCGCTGCCTTGGTGAGCGAGACGTTGCCGCCCTTGGCGAGCGAAACTCCCATGATCGAACTGCTCCCTGTCGCTGCGGGGGGACGGACGTGCTGCGTGCGGCGGGCTAGAGGTTGACGCCGAAGTCGGTCGCGATGCCGGCCAGGCCGGAGGCGTAGCCCTGCCCGACGGCGCGGAACTTCCACTCGGCGCCGTTGCGGTAGAGCTCCCCGAACACCATCGCGGTCTCGGTGGAGGCGTCCTCGCTGAGGTCGTAGCGGGCCATCTCGGAGCGGTCGCCGTCGTTCACCACGCGGATGAACGCGTTGCGCACCTGGCCGAAGTTCTGGCCGCGGGTGTCGGCCTCGTAGATCGAGACGGCGAACGCGACGCGCTCGGCGGTGTCGGGCATGGTGCCGAAGTTCACCCGGATCTGCTCGTCGTCGCCCTCGCCGACACCGGTCTTGTTGTCGCCGGTGTGCTCCACGCCGCCGTCGGGGGTGCGGAGGTTGTTGAAGAAGACGAAGTGCTGGTCCGAAAGGATCTTGCCGGAGGCGTCCAGCACCAGCGCGGAGGCGTCCAGGTCGAAGTCGGCGCCGGTGGTGGTGCGCAGGTCCCAGCCGAGCCCCACCGTCACCGCGGTCAGCCCCGGGGCCTGCTTGGTCAGGGATACGTTGCCGCCCTTGCTGAGACTGACGCCCACCGGTGCCTCCAAGATCGCTACCATTTGCCGCCCGGCCGTCGCCGCCGGACGGCGTCAGGGCCGGTGGACGCCGCACGCGTCCCCTATACCCGACGTTGGAGCGATGCTATCCGTTCCCTGCCGCTCCGTCGGCCCCCGAACGTGCCCAGGATTACGTGGCCGATCACGTACAGGATGTGCCTGGACGGTGAACTCGGAGGGCCTCCTGAGCGAGACTGGGGGGCGGGAGCGAAGGGAGGCGCCCGTTGCGGGGAGCAGGGGACCAGCGTCGCCGCGGCCGGGGGCCGCGGCCGGACACCGCCGCGGCCGAGGCCCGGGAGGCCGCGGCCGCCGCCTTCTACGACATGGACCGCGCGCAGAAGTACCTGCAGGGGCGGGTCACGGTCTTCGGCGATCTGGACGCCAAGGCCGCCGCGCCCGTCCGGCACGACTTCGGCGCGCTCAGCGACAGCGCGGACGCGGCCGCCGTGGCCTACATCTCCGTCCTGGACGCCAACGACCTCGACGACGACCGGGAGCGGGGGCCGGCCGAGTACGACGCGGCGCGCCGGGCGTTCGTGGCGGTCACCGACCGGCTCAAGAAGATCACCCGCGATCTGGAGCGGTTCGGCGAGCGGCTGGCGCCCGAGATGGCGCGGCTGGAGGCCGCGCTGGACCGGCTGCCGCCCCGGCTGGCGGCCGCCCGCGACGCCGTCGCGGCGGCCGAGGCGGCCATCGGGGAGGCCCGTTCCGCGGGCATGGACGCCGCCGACCCCGAGGCGCGGCTGGCGCGGGCGCGCGAGTCGCTGGCCCGGCTGAGCTCGCAGGGGCTCGGCGGGCTGGGGCTGGCCGGGGCGATGGACCTGGCCGACGAGGTGCGGCAGGCCGCCGACCAGGCCCGCGAGGAGGCCGAGGAGCTGCCCCGGCTCGGGCAGAAGGTCCGCAACTCGCTGGCGTCGGTCCGCACCCGCTCCGACATGGTCGCCGGGCGGATCGAGCCGGTGCGGCAGGCGATGCGGCTGCTGCTGCGGCACTACTCGCAGGCCTGCTGGCAGGACCTCAGGGGCGCCCCCGAGGCCGTCGGCGCGGGCGTCGAGCGGGCCCGGGAGCGGCTGGACGAGGCGTCCCAGCACATCGCGCGCAACGAGTGGAGGCCCGCGCAGCGGGCGCTGACGGCGGCCCGCACCGAGCTGAACGGCGCGGAGCGGCGGGCGGCGCAGGTCACCGGCCGGGTGGCCGAGCTGGACGCGGTGAAGGCCGATCCGGAGAAGCCGGCCGAGGCGGTGCGGTTCGCCGTCCGGGACGCGCAGAAGCTCGCGACGGCGCAGCCGGGCGGCGCCGCCCCGCACCACGCCCGCGCGCTCGACGCCCTGGTCGAGCGGCTGGAGACGGCCCCGCGGCGGCTCACCGGGGCGCATCCGGACTACTGGTCGTACCTCCAGGAGCTGGAGTCGATCAAGACGGCGGCGGGCGACGTGGTCACCCGCATCCGGGACGAGCGCGCCGGCAAAGGCTGAGGCAGATTTAGGGGGCTGAGGGGGCCGGGGGCGGCTAGGTGAAGAGCCCCTCGCCCCAGTGGCCGCCCTCCCGGACGCCGGGCGGGCAGGCGTAGACTCCCGAGCCGACGTGCTGGACGTACTCGTTCAGCGCGTCGTCCGCCAGCGACCTCTGCACGGGGATGAAGCCGGTGCGCGGGTCGCGCTGGAACGCGATGAAGAACAGGCCGGCGTCCAGGCGCCCCAGCCCGTCGGTCCCGTCCGTGAACGAGTAGCCGCGCCGCAGCATGCGGGCGCCGCCGCCGGCGCTCGGATGCGCGAGCCGGACGTGCGCGTCCGGCCTCATCCGGGCCGGGTCGACCTCGTCGCGCTCCCTCAGGCGCCCCGCGGGGGCGCCCTCGCCCTTGCTGCGGCCGATGATGTCCTCCTGCTCGCGCAGGGAGGTGCGGTCCCACGTCTCGATGTGCATCCGGATCCGGCGGGCCACCAGATAGGAGCCGCCCGCCATCCAGGGCGCGCCGTCGCCCGCCGCCGCCCACACGTGCCGGTCCAGGAGCGCCGCGTCGCCGCCGGGGATGTTCGCGGTCCCGTCCTTGAACCCGAACAGGTTCCGCGGCGTCCGCGCCGCCGGCGTCGTCGAGGACGTCTTGCCGAAGCCGAGCTGCGACCAGCGCACCGCCACCGTCCCGAACCCGATCCGCGCGAGGTTGCGCACGGCGTGCACGGCCACCTGCGGGTCGTCGGCGCACGCCTGGACGGCGAGGTCGCCCCCGCTGCGCCCGGCGTCCAGCCGGTCGCCGGGGAAGCGCGGCAGGTCCACCAGCGCGGGCGGGCGGCGGGCCTGGAGGCCGAGGTGCTCGTTCTCGAACAGGGACGGGCCGAACCCGACGGTGAGCGTCAGCCGGGACGCGGGCAGGCCGAGCGCCTCGCCGGTGTCGTCGGGCGGCGCCAGGCCGGGCCCGCCGACCGCGCCGCCGCCGACCGGCTCCCCCGCCGCCATCGCCGCCGCGGCCGCCGTCCACTCCCGCAGCGTCCGGACGAGCCGCTCCCGGTCCCGGGTGACCACGTCGAACGCGGCGAAGTGGAGCCGGTCCTGGACGGGCGTCGCGATCCCCGCCTGATGCCTCCCGTAGAAGGGGATCGCGGCCGGCGCCTCCTCCTCGGCGGCGTCCCGCCCGGCGGACGCGGCGCGCTCGGCGCCCGCGCCGGCCGCGGCGCCCGCCAGCAGGCCCGCGCCCGACACGCCGAGCAGCCGCCGCCGGGACACGCCCGTCATCGGACGACGGACGCCGCGAGCCTGGACAGCGGCTCGCCGAGCGCGTTCACGGCGTCCGACAGCTCCTTGCGCTGCGCCTTCCCGACCGTGTCGTACGAGACGTAGCCGCCGAAGCCGCCGCTCTTCTCGTACTTCTTCAGCAGGCCGTCCACCTCGGCGAACGCGCCGTCCAGTTCCTTGGCCAGCGCGGGGTCCTTCTCCAGCACGACCACCTTGAGCAGGTCGTACACCGTGCGGGCGCCGTCGACGTTGGCCTTGAAGTCCACGAGGTCGGTGTGGCTGAACGCCTCCTCCTCACCGGTGATCTTGCCGGTGGCGACCTCGTCCAGCAGCTCCTTGGCGCCGTTGGCCATCGACGCGGGGGTGATCGGCGGGTCCAGCTGCGCCGCGGTCACCTTGGCGCGCAGCTCGCCGAGGTCCTTCAGCAGCCGGTCGGCGTGGCCCTCCTCGCCCTTCGTGGAGCCGGTCTTCCACAGCGCCTTCTCCAGCCGGTGCCAGCCCGTCCACTTCTGGCCGGGCTCCAGGTCGGCCTCGCGGGCGTCCACCCGGGGGTCGAGGTCGCCGAACGACTCGGCGACCGGCTCGATCCGCTCCCAGCCGACGCGGGACGGCGCGTACAGCCGCTTGGCCTCGGCGACGTCGCCCTTCTTGAACGCGGCCACGAACGCGCGCGCCTTGGCGATCGAGTCGTCGGTCTGCCGGACGACGTAGGCCCGGTAGCCGGTGAGCGCCCTGGCCAGCCGCGGATCGGTGGCATGGTCGGCCTGGCCGCTGACGGTGATGTCCTGCCGGAAGTCGGGCGGGGTCATGCCGGGCTCGCAGGCGATCTGGTAGTTGCCGGCGCCGAGCTGGACGGTCAGCGTCACGGTGGTCCCGGGCCGGATGTTCTCCCGCTCGGTCATGATCTTGTCGCCGGGGGCGTACACGTACACCTCGGTGACCTCGCGGCCCCTGTTGGTGATCCGGAAGTCGATCGTGCCGGCGGTGTACTCCTTCTTGGCGACCTCGCACCCGTTGTCGGACGCCTCGATCGCCACCGCCCCGCCGCCGCCCGCCGGGCTCGCGCCCGCCCGCGTGCGTTCCTCCCCGCCGCACGCCGCGAGGACGGTCATCGGCAGGGCGGCCGCGCTCGCGCAGGCCAGGGCACGGACAAGACGCATGAGGGCTCCCCTTGGTCCACTAAGGCTCGCCTGAATTAGCCGGCGCGGGGAGCCGCTGCGTCAACCGGTACGCCGTGATCGTCCGGAGTCGGCCGGTCCGGCCCGGTGGGTCAGCGCGGCCGGTCGTGCAACCCGATCGTGAGGTTGCGGGCGGCCATTGGCGGCCCGCCGGGCTGCGGCTCGCCGTACGGCGGCATGCCGCCCTGCGGCTGCGGCTGCTTGGCCTGCGGGACGGCACCCGGGTGGCCCGGCGCCTGGTGGCCCTGCGCGGCGTTCGGCGCGGCCTCGGCCCAGACCGCCGTGCCGTACGCGCACACCTCGTGGCCGCCTCCGGCCAGCGCCACCGTCTCGAAGCACATGCCCAGCACCGCGTTGGCGCCCTTGCGGCGGGCCTCCTCGCCCAGCCGGTCGACGGCCTCGCGGCGGGCGGCGGCCAGCCCCGCGGCCGGCGTCTCACCGGTCACCCGGAACGTGGCGCTGCTGCCCCCGTGCCCCGGCGCCGCGGCCCGCGCCTGATCGGTCTGGACGGCCACCCCCAGCGCCTCGCCGAGCACGCTGCGGATCTCGTACCCCGGCAGACCATCGGTCGTCACGATCAGCATGCCCCCACGGTAATCCACGGCGGGGACGGAATGCTCACTTCGCTCCTGATTCGCCCGCCGAATCCGCCGGACGGGCCTCTGCCGTGACCGCGGACGCGGTCACGGCAGAGGTCACAGGGGGGACAGGGTCGAGAGGGTCAGTCGAGGTACTCGCGAAGGGTCTGGGCACGCGAGGGGTGGCGCAGCTTCGCCAGCGTCTTCGACTCGATCTGGCGGATCCGCTCCCGCGTGACCCCGAACTCCCGGCCGACCTCCTCCAGCGTCCGGGGATGGCCGTCGGTCAGGCCGAAGCGCAGCTGGATGATGCGCTGCTCCCGTTCCGACAGGGTGCCGAGGATGTCCTCCAGCTGGTCCTGGAGCAGGATGAACGCCGCCGCCTCGATCGGCACGACGGCGTCGGCGTCCTCGATGAAGTCGCCGAGGTCGGAGTCTTCCTCCCCGATCGGCGACTGCAGCGAGACCGGCTCCTGGGCGATCCGCTGGATCTCCACGACCCGGACCGGGGACAGCCCCATCTCCAGGCCGATCTCGTCCGGGGTCGGCTCCCGGCCGAAGTCCTGGTGCATCTGGCGCTGCACCCGCACCAGCTTGTTGATGGTCTCCACCATGTGCACCGGGATCCGGATGGTCCGGGCCTGGTCGGCGATGGCCCGGGTGATCGCCTGGCGGATCCACCAGGTCGCGTACGTCGAGAACTTGAACCCCTTCGTGTAGTCGAATTTCTCGACCGCGCGGATGAGTCCGAGATTTCCCTCCTGGATGAGGTCGAGGAAGAGCATTCCCCGGCCCACGTAGCGTTTGGCGATCGAGACCACCAGCCGGAGGTTGGCCTCGATCAGTCGTTGCTTCGCCCGTGCCCCGTCGCGGGCGAGCAGTTCGAGGTCGATCCGCTCGGCCCGGGAGAGGATGACGGCGTGCGCCATCTTCTCCTCGGCGAACAGCCCCGCCTCGATCGATTTCGCTAGTTCGACTTCATCTTCTGCCGTGAGAAGCGGTACGCGACCGATTTCCCGCAGATAGATCCGGACCAGATCGCTCGTCGGCGCCCGCTTGCCGAGGTCTCCCTCGTCAGCTCGCGTGACGTCCTCGGTCTCCTGCGGAGATTCGAGGACCTCTACCCCCTGCTCTGCGAGCATCCGGACGACCCGCTCCAGGGAGTCGTCCGGCAAGTCGGAGCGATCGAGTGCAGCGGCTACGTCGTCGACGGTCACACCGCCGCGCTCTCTGCCGCGCGCGACAAGGTCCGCCACCTGGTCAACCGATGGCGCCTCGCTTGGCAGCACCGAAGGGCCCACGGAGACAGTCTGCGGCAAGGGGGCCCAAGATCACAGGACCCATTTTGCGGTCCCTTGACTTACTGTGACCCGAGGCCGCGCTCGCGCATCACTCGTCTCTGCTGCTCAAGCGCGACAAGATCGCCGAACAGCCGGTTGTACTCCTCGGCCTGCTCGACCGGATTCAGCCGCCCGAGTTTAGATTTGGCGTCCGCGATCAAGCGTGTGAGCTGGCGTTCCTGGATTCGGGCGAGCAGTTCCGCGGCATAGCGGTCATCCGATTCCTGAGCGGAGTGCACCTGCTCGACTCCGAGCTGCGTCACCAGCCCCTTGACCTGGTCGTTCGGCGCCAGCTCCAGCAGCGCGGCCACCCACTCCTGGGCACCGCCGGCCGCGGCCACCCCGCCGGCCGACCCGATCACCGCGCGCACCGCGGCGTGCGGCGGCGCGATGAACGCCTCCGCCGGGACCTCGTCGAACTCCGGGCCCAGCAGCGCCGGGCGCTGCACCGCCAGCTTGAGCAGCTCGCGCTCGCGGCGCACCTCCGGGTCGCCCGGATCGAACGCGGGCCGCTCGGCCGCCGCGTCCGCCGGTCCCGGGCCGTTCTGCCCCTGGCCCTGCCCGCGCCCCTGCGGGCCTCCCGGCTGCCCCTGGCGCCCGTTCTGGCCGTTGGCGCCCTGGCGGCCGGTGCCCGCCCGCCGGGCCGCCAGCTCCCGCACGCGGCGCAGCACGAACTGCTCGTCCATGATCCCGAGCCAGCGGTCCAGGCTGACCGCGTACATCTGCCGCAGCGCCCGGTCCTTGATCGCCGCGACCACCGGGGCGGCCGCGTCCAGCGCGCCCAGCCGGCCCTCGGCGGTGTCGAGGTCGTGCTGCTCGATCGCGCTGCGGATGGCGAACTCGAACAGCGGCAGCCGGGACGCCACCAGATCGCGCACCGCCGCCTCGCCCTGCCGGATCCGCAGGTCGCACGGGTCGAGCCCGTCCGGCTGCACCGCCACGAACGTCTGCGTCACGAACTTCTGCTCGTCGGCGAACGCCCGCAGCGCCGCCTTCTGCCCGGCCGAGTCGCCGTCGAAGGTGAAGATCACCTCGCCGCGGAACTCGTCCTGGTCCATCAGCAGCCGGCGCAGGATCTTGATGTGGTCGTCGCCGAACGAGGTGCCGCAGGTCGCGATGGCCGTGGGAACCCCGGACAGGTGGCAGGCCATCACGTCGGTGTAGCCCTCGACCACCACCGCCTGCCGGCGCCGCGCGATCTCCTTCTTGGCCAGGTCGGCGCCGTACAGCACCGAGCCCTTGTGGAAGAGCGGCGACTCGGGGGTGTTGAGGTACTTGGGGCCGTCGTCGTCCTCGTACAGCCGCCGGGCGCCGAAGCCGATCACGTCGCCGCTCAGGTCGCGGATCGGCCAGATCAGCCGACCGCGGAAGCGGTCCATCGGGCCGCGCCGGCCCTCCTTGGCCAGCCCGCCGGCGATCATCTCCCGGTCGGCGAACCCGCGCCCGCGCAGGTGCCGGACCAGGCCCTCCCACTCGCGCGGCGCGAAGCCGACCCCGAACCGCTCGGCGTCGGCCGCCTCGAACCCGCGCTCGGACAGGAACTTGCGCCCGATCACCCCGTCCGGCGACCGCAGCCGCTCGGCGTAGAACTCCGCCGCCGCCCGGTGCGCCTCCAGCAGCCGCGCGCGCTGGCCGGAGTCCTGCCGGGGGGTGTAGCCGCCGGTGTCCTCGTACCGCAGCTGGACGCCGGCCTTCACCGCCAGCCGCTCGACGGCCTCGGAGAACGACAGGTGGTCGATCTCCTGCACGAACTTGATCACGTCGCCGCCGGCGGCGCAGCCGAAGCAGTAGAAGAGGCCCCGGGACGGGGTCACGTTGAACGACGGCGACTTCTCGTCATGGAACGGGCACAGACCCTTGAGGTTGCCGCCCCCGGCGTTGCGGAGCTGGAGGTACTCCCCGATGACGTCGTCGATGGGTGACCGCTCCCGCACGAGCGCGATGTCCTCATTACGAATCCGGCCTGCCACGGCGGCGAGTCTAATCCCGCCCTGGGACATCCCGGGCCCGAGCCCGCCGGGCCGATGAGTTCCGGTTCCCCCGGCGGTCTGCCCCCACGGAAGTTTCCGGAGAGAAGGGAGTGACCGTGAGTGATGAGCGCCTCGTGCCGGTGAACGGGGTCGAGCTGTGCGCGCAGACGTTCGGGAGGCCCGGGGGCGTGCCGCTCCTGCTGATCGGCACGTCGATGCTCGCCTGGCCGGACGGCCTGTGCGCGCGGCTCGCCGAGGAGGGGCCGCGGCTCGTGGTGCGCTACGACCTGCGCGACACGGGCCGCTCCACGACCGCCGACCCGGACGCGCCCGCGTACACGCTGCGCGACCTCGTCGCCGACGCGGCCGGGCTGCTGGACGCGCTGGAGCTGCCGCGCGCGCACGTCGCGGGGTTCGGCGCGGGCGGCTGGATCGCCCAGCTGCTGGCCCTCGACCATCCGGACCGGGTCGCCTCGCTCACGCTGATCGCCTCCCGCGCGGTCGCGCCCGGCCCCGCCGACCCGGACCTGCCCGAGCACTCCCCCGCGTTCATGAAGTTCATGATGTCGGCGCCGGAGCCCGACTGGTCCGACCGCGCTGCGGTGGTCGAGGCGATGGTCGAGGGGGCGCGGCACCTGGCCGGTTCCGCCGGTATCGACGAGGCGGCGGTCCGCGAGCGCGCCGGCCGGGTCTACGACCGGGCACCGTCCGCGGACCGCGCCGTCCAGCGGTCCAACCACCTGGGGACCTCGTTCGCGGCGATGGACTCCCGCCCGCGGTGGCGGGAGCGGCTCGGCGGGATCGCCGTCCCGGCGCTGGTGGTCCATGGGGAGGACGACCCGTTCTTCCCGGTCGGGAACGGTGAGGCGCTGGCCCGCGACATCCCCGGCGCCGAGCTGCTCGTCCTGCCCGGAACCGGCCAGGAGCTGCCGCGCCGGGTGTGGGACGCCGTCGTGCCCGCGATGATCAGGATCACCTCGGGGTAGAGGAGGCGGCATGGTCCGATCGGTCGTGTGGGTGAAGCCGGAGGGTGCGGAGATCGCGGAGGTGGAGATCGCCGCGGGGCGGCTGACCGCCTCGGGGACGGCGATCGGCGCCGGGCCGCCGCCGTACCGGCTGGAGTACGAGCTGACCACCGGCGACCGGTACGTCACCGCGCGGCTGCTGGTCGAGACGTACGGCACCGACCCGGAGACGGGCCCGTGGCGGCGGTGGCTGGAGCTGGTCAACCGGCCGGAGGGCGAATGGAGCGTCAGCGCCCGCGCCGAGGGGCGCGTCGCCATGCCGCCGCCGGGCGGGGACGCGGCGGCGCTGCGCGGCGCGCTGGACTGCGATCTCGGGCTGTCGCCGCTGACCAACTCGATGCCGGCGCTGCGGCTGGACGGCGACGGGCCGGCCGAGCACCTGATGGCGTGGGTGTCGGTGCCCGACCTGGCCGTGGTGCCGTCCCGGCAGACGTACGAGCGCGTCCGCCGGGACGGCGGCCACCTGGTGTTCCGCTTCTCCAGCGAGGGGTTCCAGGAGGACATCGAGTTCAGGGACGGGCTGGTCGCCGACTACCCGTCCATCGGGCGGCTGGCGGGGATCACCGGGTCCTGAAGCGGTCGAAGAGGCGGTACATGAAGTCGGTGCCCTGCTTCAGGGCCTCGACGGTGATGCGCTCGTCGTTGCCGTGCATGCCGATGAGCTGGTCGTTGTCGAGGACGTACGGGTAGACGCCGTAGCCGGGGACGCCGCGCGACGTCCACGGCGCCAGGCTGGTGCCCGCCTCGAACAGGGCGGGGGCGAAGAGCGCGTCCGGGTAGGTCCGCGCGGCGGCGCCGCTGATGGCCTCGTACAGGGGCGAGTCGATGCTGGACGGCGGCTTGGCGAACGTCTCGTCCAGCCGCTTGAGGGCGTCCTCCTCCGATTCGCCCGGGTTGCCGACGAGCTTGACGGTGACGTTCCGGTCCTTGAGGCGGCCGCGGACATCGGCCAGGAAGTCGCGCGGGCGCTGCCCTCCGGGCACGCCGCGGCAGTTGATCCGGACGGTGGCCGTGGACGGGATCACGTTCTCCTTGTAGCCCGCGTCCTCGATCACGAAGGCGTGGGTGGTGCGGAGCAGGGCGCGGTGCAGCCACGGGTACGAGCTGCGCTTGACGACGAGGGCGGCGGCCCGTTCGAGGGCGGGCCGGGACCGGGCGGCCAGCATCAGCTCGACGGCCTTCCGGAACGCCCGGTCGGAGGTCGCCTCGGCGAGCGCGGTGAAGTACTCGCGGGTGACCGGGGTGAGGGTGACCGGCGCGAGCCAGCCGTCGAGGTGCGCGACGGCCCGGGACAGCGTCGCGATGGCGGAGTCGGGGTTCGGCTTGGAGGAGTGGGTGGCGGTGCCGTCGGCGGTGATGTCGAGGTTGAAGTAGACCTTGTCCTGGCGGGTCACCGTGATGAGCATCGGCGTCCTGCGGTCCTTCTGCGCGAGGAACCAGCCGCCCTCGGTGAGGACCATCCCCGCGTCGATCTTGTCCCAGTGGTGCTCGGCGAGCCAGCGCGAGCCGTGCGGGCCGGCCTCCTCGTCGCAGTCGGTGAGCACGATGATGTCGCGCTCGAACCTGCCTCCCTCGTTCAGGTGGCGGAGCAGGGCGGACACGAACGCGGCGTTCGCGCCCTTCATGTCGAGCGCGCCGCGGCCGTAGATCTCGCCGTCCTCGACGATCCCGGCGAACGGGTCGACCGACCATTTGGCGCGTTCCACGGGAACGACGTCGGAGTGCCCGAGCAGCAGCAGCGGCGCGGCGGCGGTGGTGCCCTCGATCCGGGCGATGAGGTGGACGTTGTCCTTCTTCGGGGTCGGGATGATCTCGGACCGGACGCCCGCCGAGTCCCAGACGGCCTTGAGCATCTCGGCGTGCGGGCGGGTGACGCCGCCCTCGCCGTGGTTCTGGGTGTCGAACGCGAGCATCTTCTTGAGCAGGGCGAGCGGGTCGAGGTCGCCGGGCGCGATGCCCGCGGCGGCCCGGCGGGCGGGCGGCGCGGCGGCGGCCGTCCCGCCGGCCAGGACGCCCCCGGCCAGCAGGGCGGCCCCCGCCCCGGTGCGGTGGAGGAACGTGCGGCGGCTGACGGGACGCGCGGAGTCGGACATGGGAGCTCTCCTTTGCCTGGTGCGGCGTTCAGCGCTGCCGGAAGGCGGCGACCACCTCCACCTCGACCAGCCAGCCGGCGACCGGCAGGTTCTCGATCTCCAGGGTGACCCGGGCCGGTCTGGCGGGATTGACGAGCATGGGCGCGGCGGGCGGGGCGGTCCCGAGCGGGACGTTCACCGGCTTTCCGGTGGACAGGTCGGTGTTGGCGTAGAACTGGCGGTAGGCGCGGTTCCATCCGGCGAAGTCCGCGCCGGCCGCGCCGGGCGGGTCGCTGAGATAGGCCCGCATCGAGATCACGTCCCTTGCCGTGAGGCCCTGTGCCCTGAGGTTCTCGTTGATCGCCTTCAACGCGTTGATCGACTGCGCCTCGGTCAGCGTTACCCCGGCCGGCAGGGCGCCGCCCGGGAAGTCGACGTACCGTTCCGGCGAGCCGGCGGGGGCCGCCGGGTTGGCGTCGCGGGGTCCGAGCCCGCTGGCGGTGTACGTCGCGACGAGCGAGCCGACCGCGACGCCGTTGGCGATGGACGGGTTGCTCTGCCCGTCAGGCAGGGCCGGGCGCACCTCGGTGGCGCGCGGCGGGCGCGGCTTCTTCGCTGGCGCGGCGGACGCGGCGCCGCCCGCCCCGATCAGGACGGCCGCCACGCTCCCGGCCACGATGGTCCTTCGCATGATCATGCTGGGTCTCCCTCGTTCAGCTCTGCAGAACCCGCTGGTGGAGCTCGGTGACGACCTTGCGCGCCGACTCGAACGACCCGTGCTGCCAGGCGATCTCGTGGCTGAGCCAGTCGCCGGAGAAGTAGACGTTGCCCTGCGGCTTGTTGAGCAGCGCGTACGCGGCGCCGCGCGACGGCCAGGAGATCCAGCCGCCCTCGATGTGCTCATGCCGCTTCCAGGCGATGGACGCGGAGGAGGCGATGTTCCGGCGGTAGCGGTCGCCGTGGATCCTGGCGCCCTGGTCGAGCGCGCGGCGGAGCCGGCCGGCGTGGTCCAGCGCGGCGTAGGCGTCGGCGGCGGCGCCGAAGTTGTAGTAGCCGACCACCAGGCCCCGGTCGCCGTGGTAGCCGTGCGACGGGTACCAGATGGTGGAGATGTCCAGGTCGGTGTTCGTTATGCCGCCGTAGATCCGCTCCTCGTCCTCCCACCAGCGGCCCCGGTACTCCAGCCCGATCTTCCCGGTGGAGACGGGCACCGGCGTCGCGAGGGCCGACTGGACGCCGGCGCCGAGGTTGTGCGGGATCTTGGCGAGGATGTGCGGCGGCAGCGTCGCGACGCAGAAGTCGGCGTCGAGCGCGCGGGCGCGGCCGTCCCGTTCGTACTCGATCCGCACGCCGCGGGCCAGGTTGGAGATCTTCGTGACCACCGCGCCGGTCCGGATCCGCCCGTGCCCGACCGCCTTGGCGAGGGCGCGGGGGATGGCGTCCATGCCGCCGACGGGCTGGAACATCAGCATCGCCTGGCTGTAGCCGAACTCGAACGAGAAATAGCGCCCGGTGCCGTGCGCGAAGACGTCGGAAAGGGACGGCACCGGGCCGAGGACCGTTCCGGCGGTGTCGGCGGCGCCGGGATTCACCGAATAGCCGCGCCGGCCGTCGGTGCCCTTGTACGCGAAGCCGTCCGCCTTTCCGCCGATCGCGCCGAATCCGGAGAGGAACGACAGGAGCCGTTCCTTGTCTGCGCCGGTGAGCCGTCCGTCGAGGGCGCCCTGGTCGGTGGCCTTGGCGAGCAGTTCGGAGACGTAGCCGTAGACGTCGGCCTTCGCGGTGCGCCACCGTACCGGCGCCGCCATTCCGGCCGACTCGTTGAAGAGGTAGGCGTCGGCGTTGGAATTGGTGAAGACCTCCAGGGGGACGCCGAGTTCGCGGCAGTAGTCCATGGTGGTCATCCATTGCGCGATGCGCGCGGGCCCGGCGTTCAGATAGGTGCCCTTGCCGAAACCGACGCGCTGGGTGGCGCCGCCGGTCTCGGCCAGGCGGTCGCCGCCGCGCAGGGTGCGGTTGCGGCCGCCGACCCGGTCCTGCGCCTCCAGGACGGTCACCTCGTACCCGGCCTTGCCCAGCTCGTACGCGGCGGCCAGCCCGGCCACGCCCGCGCCGAGCACGGCCACCTTCGCGGCCGCGCGGCCGCGCAGCCGGAAGTCCGACGCGCGCGGCGGCACGAAGGGCGCCCTCGCCGCCGCCTCCGCGCTGGGCGCCAGGCCCAGCGCGCCCATCGTGGCGAACATCGCGCCCGCGCCGCCGGTGGCGCCGACGCGCGTGAGGAAGCCGCGCCTGCTGACGCCCGCCTCCGTCGTCCCCTCGGCCAAGGAGCACCTCCAAGATCGTCCAACCGTCGGCGGAAGTCTGGAAATGTTCCGTTTCGTCCGGGGGCGCGGCCGGTAAGCAGCCGGTTTCCATCCCCTCACCGGGACCGTTCCAGGCCGGCGGGCGCACACCGCTGTTGCGGCGGTGTGAGATGCGGGTGACGGCGGCGTTTCCCGTCCGGGGTTATGTGAAATGGGCGTTAAATGCGCAACGCACCCGTTCCTTTGCAGGTCAGCGGGGATTAGCGTCCTCAATCGTGCTGATCTCCCCACACGAGCAGGAGCGCCTGCTGATCCATGTGGCCGCCGGGGTGGCCCGCGACCGCCGGGCGCGCGGGCTGCGGCTCAACCATCCCGAGGCGACCGCGATCATCGCGGTGCACCTCCTGGAGGGCGCCCGCGACGGGCGCACCGTGGCCGAGCTGATGGAGTCCGGCCGCACCGTTCTCACCCGTGACGACGTCATGGAAGGCGTGCCCGAGATGCTGGAGTCGGTCCAGATCGAGGCGACGTTCCCCGACGGCACCAAGCTCGTCACCGTACACCGGCCCGTGCCGTGACCCGCCCGCTGATCCCCGGCGAGGTCGTACCGGGCCCGGAGCCGGTCGAGCTGAACCCGGGCCGCCCGCGCGTGACGGTCACCGTCGTCAACACCGGCGACCGGCCCGTGCAGGTCGGCTCGCACTACCACTTCGCCGTCGCGAACCCGGCACTGGAGTTCGACCGCGACGCGGCGTGGGGGCACCGGCTGGACGTGGCCGCCGGGACGGCGGTCCGCTTCGAGCCCGGCCTCACCCGCGACGTGGACCTCGTCCCGCTGGCCGGCGCGCGCGTCGTCCCGGGCCTGCGAATGGAAAGGAACGGACCCCTAGATGGGCACTGAGCGCCACCGGCAACGCCCGCGAAGCGCCGAGCGGAGGCGAGGCAATTGAGCACTCAGCTGTCGCGGGAGCGGTACGCCGCGCTGTACGGGCCGACCGCGGGCGACCGGATCCGGCTGGCCGACACCGATCTGTTCGTGGAGGTGACCGAGGACCGCAGCCGGGGCCCGGCGGGCGCCGGGGACGAGGCGGTGTTCGGCGGCGGGAAGGTGATCCGCGAGTCGATGGGCCAGGCCCGCGCGACCCGCGCGGAGGGCGCGCTCGACCTGGTGGTCACGGGTGCGGTGGTGCTCGACCACTGGGGCGTCGTCAAGGCGGACGTGGGCGTCCGGGACGGCCGGATCGTCGCGCTCGGCAAGGCCGGCAACCCGGACACGATGGACGGCGTCCACCCCGATCTGGTGATCGGCCCGTCCACCGAGGTGCTGGCCGGGAACGGGAGGATCCTCACGGCGGGCGCGGTGGACTCGCACGTCCACCTCATCTGCCCGCAGCTGCTGGACGAGGCGCTCGGCGCCGGCGTGACCACGCTGATCGGCGGCGGCACCGGCCCGGCCGAGGGCACGAAGGCGACCACGGTCAGCGGCGCCTGGTACCTGCACCGCATGCTGGAGGCCCTGGACGGCCACCCGGTGAACGTGGCGCTGCTCGGCAAGGGCAACACCGTGTCCGAGGACGCGATGTGGGAGCAGCTGCGCGCGGGCGCGTCCGGGTTCAAGCTGCACGAGGACTGGGGCTCCACGCCCGCCGCGATCGACGCCTGCCTGCGGGTGGCGGACGCGTCCGGCGTGCAGGTGGCGCTGCACAGCGACACGCTGAACGAGGCCGGGTACGTGGAGTCGACGCTCGGCGCGATCGGCGGCCGGTCGATCCACGCGTACCACACCGAGGGCGCGGGCGGCGGGCACGCGCCCGACATCATCACGGTCGCCGCGCACCCGAACGTGCTGCCGTCGTCCACCAACCCGACCCGCCCGCACACGGTCAACACGCTGGACGAGCACCTCGACATGCTGATGGTGTGCCACCACCTGAACCCGTCGGTGCCCGAGGACCTGGCGTTCGCCGAGTCGCGGATCCGGCCGACGACGATGGCGGCCGAGGACGTGCTGCACGACCTGGGCGCGATCTCGATGATCGGGTCGGACTCGCAGGCGATGGGCCGGATCGGCGAGACGGTGCTGCGCACCTGGCAGACCGCGCACGTGATGAAGCGGCGGCGCGGCGCGCTGGAGGGCCCGGCCGACAACCTGCGGGCGCGCCGCTACGTGGCCAAGTACACGATCAACCCGGCGGTCGCGCACGGCCTGGACGGCGAGGTCGGCTCGGTGGAGCCCGGCAAGCTGGCCGACCTGGTGCTGTGGGATCCGGCGTTCTTCGGCGTCCGGCCGCACGTGGTGGTGAAGGGCGGCATGATCGCGTGGGCGGCGATGGGCGACGCGAACGCCTCGATCCCGACGCCGCAGCCGGTGCTGCCGCGCCCGATGTTCGGCGCGTCGCCGCCGGTCGCGGCGGGGACGTCGGTGCACTTCGTGTCGGAGGCCGCGGTCGAGGACGGCCTGGCGGGGCGGCTCGCCGTGCGGCGCGCGCTCGTCCCCGTGAAGGACACCCGGCGGCTCGGCAAGGCGGACATGCCGCTGAACGGGGCGCTCCCCCGCATCGAGGTCGATCCCGACACGTTCACCGTGACGGTGGACGGCGACGAGATCGAGCCGGCGCCCGCGGCGGAGCTGCCGATGGCCCAGCGCTACTTCCTGTTCTGATGGCGCGCCGATGACCCTGCCCGCGCATCTGCTCCTGCTGGCGGACTCGCGCCTCCCGGCGGGCGGCCACGCCCATTCCGGCGGCCTCGAACCGGCCGTCACGGCGGGCGCGGTCGCGGACGTCGCGGGGCTCGCCGGCTTCCTGCGCGGCCGCCTCGCGACGGCGGGACTGGTGTCGGCCGCGCTGGCCGCCGCCGCGTGCGCGCACGCCGCGTCCGGCCACGGGTCCGGATGGCGCTGGGAGGCCCTGGACGCGGAGGCGGACGCCCGCACCCCCTCCCCCGCACAGCGGTCGGCGTCCCGCGCGCAGGGCCGGTCGCTGATGCGCGCCGCGCTCCGCACCTGGCCGCATCCCGCGCTCGACGCCCTGGCCGTGCTGCGCGAACCGCACCAGCCGCTCGTCCAGGGCGCCGCCACCGCCGCGGCCGGGGGCGCCCCGGCGGACGCGGCGGCCATCGGCGCGTACGGCGCGGTCACCGGCCCGGCCTCCGCCGCCGTGCGCCTCCTCGGCCTCGACCCCCTGTCCGTGCACCGCGCGCTGGCCGGCCTGGCCCCCGAGATGGACGCGGTCGCGGAGCGGGCCGCGCGCGAGCCCGGCGACTGGGCCGGGCTGCCCGCGCCGTCCGCGCCGCTCCTCGACCTGTACGCGGAGCTCCACCTCGGCGCCGAGCTGCGCCTCTTCGAATCCTGAACCACGGAGGTCCCCATGGGCGCCCATCATCACGACGATCCGCACCACGCCGCCCCGGCGGGCGGGCGCGCGCTGCGCCTCGGCATCGGCGGGCCGGTCGGCAGCGGCAAGACGGCCCTGACCGCCGCGCTGTGCCGCGCGCTGCGCGGCGAGCTGGAGCTGGCCGTGGTGACCAACGACATCTACACCACCGAGGACGCCGACTTCCTGCGCCGCGAGGCCGTGCTGCCCGATGACCGGATCACCGCGGTGCGCACCGGCGCCTGCCCGCACACCGCGATCCGCGACGACATCTCCGCCAACCTGGACGCGGTGGAGGCGCTGGAGGAGCGGCACCCCGGCCTCGACCTGATCATCGTCGAGAGCGGCGGCGACAACCTGACCGCGCTGTTCAGCCGCGGTCTCGCGGACCGGCAGATCTTCGTGCTGGACGTCGCGGGCGGCGACGACGTCCCGCGCAAGGGCGGCCTCGGCGTCGCGGCCGCCGACCTGCTCGTCGTGAACAAGACCGACCTCGCCCCGCTGGTCGGCAGCGACCTGGACCTGATGGCCCGCGACGCCGCCCGCGTCCGCGACGGCCGGCCGGTCGCGTTCACCTCGCTGCGGGAGCGGCCCGGCGCCCCCGAGGTCGCCGGGTGGGTCCGCGAGATCGTCGGCGGCCGGGCGCGCGCCGCCGCCTCGTGACCGGCGGACGCTCCCCCGGCCGGGCGTACACGGCGCGCGCGGCCGTCACCGCCGAGCGCGACGCGTCCGGCCGGACGCGCCTGCCCCTGCTGCGCTCGGACGGCCCGCTGGCGCTGCGCGAGGCGGCCGGGGCCGTGTACCTGGTCGGGGCGGCGGCCGGCCCGCTCGGCGGCGACGACCTGCGCCTCGACATCGCGGTACGGGAGGGCGCGTCGCTCGCCGTGCGCTCGGCCGCGACGTCGGTCGCGCTGCCGGGCGCGGGCGAGTCGCGGCTGACCGTGCGCGCGGACGTCGCCGCCGGCGGCCGCCTGGACTTCGCCCCGGAACCGGCCGTGGCGGCGGCCGGCTGCCGCCACCGGTCGGCCGCGCGGATCACCCTCGCGGCGGGCGCCGCGCTGCGCTGGTACGAGGAGCTGGTCCTCGGCCGCCACGGCGAGCCGCCCGGCCGGCACGCGAGCCGCCTCGACGTGACGGCCGGCGGCGTCCCGCTGCTCCGGCACGAGCTGTGCCTGGACGACCCGGCCGTGTACGGGAGCGGGGCCGTCCTCGGCGGCGCGCGGGCCGTGGGCTGCGTGCTGCTGGCGGGCCCCGGCCTGCCGCGCGAGCCCCGCGCGGACGGCGGCGTGGCCGTGCTGCCCCTCGCCGGCCCCGGCGTCCTGATCACGGCGACGGCGCCGGACTCGGCCGCGCTCCGCCGCCGCCTGGCCCGTGCCGAGCAGGAGTACTGCCCGGAACATTCGCTTTCGCCCGCCGGCCGGTGACAATGATCCGATGGAACTGGACGGGGCCCGGTGGCCGGGGGAACTACGGCCGTACCAGGAGAAGGCGCTGGCCGGGCTGGACCGGGTCTGGGCCGGGGGGCACGGGCGGGCGTGGGTGGTGCTGCCGCCCGGCGCGGGCAAGACGCTCGTCGGGCTGGAGGCGGCGCGGCGGCTGGGGCGGCGGACCGTCGTCCTCGTCCCGAACACCGCGATCCAGAACCAGTGGGTCGTGCACTGGGCGCGGTGCGGCGGCGAGGCCGGCACGGACCGGGACCTGGCCGCCCCGGTCACCGTCCTGACGTACCAGTCGCTGGCGGTCTTCGATCCGGACGCCGAGACCGACGAGGAGGGCCGCCAGAAGCGCCGGCGCGGCGGGCTCGTCCGGCTGCTGCACGACAACGGGCGGGCGCTCGTCGAGGCCATGCACGAGGCGGGGCCGCTGACGCTGGTGCTGGACGAGTGCCACCACCTGCTGGACGTGTGGGGCCGGCTGCTGGCCGAGATCCTGGACGAGCTGCCGGACGCGCGGGTCGTCGGCCTGACCGCCACGCCGCCGGAGTCGCTCACCCCGGACGAGTCGAAGCTGGTCGACGCGCTGTTCGGCACGCCGGTCCTGGGCGCGTCCATCCCCGCGATGGTCCGGCAGCGGTACCTGGCGCCGTTCGCGGAGCTGGCCTGGCTCACCGCGCCGACCGCGGTGGAGGCCGAGTACGTCGCCGGCGAGGCCGAGCGGTTCACCGAGCTGACCGTGGGCCTGATCGATCCGGACTTCACCTCGACCGGGCTGCTGGAGTGGCTGGACGCCCGCATGGTCGAACGCACCGCCGGCACGGCCGGTGACGGGGACGCGGGCGGCCCGGGAGGCACGGGCGGCCCGGAAGGCACGGTGCCGTGGTCGCGGCTGGAGACCGCCGAGCCGCGGATCGCCGCCGCCGCGCTGCGGTTCCACCACGCGGAGCTGCTCGTGCTGCCGCCCGGCGCCCGGATGCGCGAGGAGCACCGCCGCCCGCCCACGGCCGAGGACTGGGTCACGCTGCTGAACGACTACGTCCTGCACTGCCTGATGCCGAGCGGGGAGAAGAAGGACCGGGCGGCGCTGGAGGCGATCAGGCGCGCGCTGCCCGCCGTCGGGTACCAGCTGACCGCGCGCGGCATCCGCGCCGGCCGCTCCCCGGTGGACCGGGTGCTCGCCCGCAGCGCCGCGAAGACGCACGGCGCGGTGGAGATCGCGGCGGCGGAGGGCGCGGCGCTCGGCGACCGGCTGCGCTGCCTGGTGCTGTGCGACCACGAGCGGGCCGGCGCCACGCTCCCGGCCCGGCTGCGCGAGGTGCTGGACGCCGAGGCGGGCTCGGCCCGGCTGATGCTGCGCAACCTGGTCGCCGACCCGCGGACGCGGGCGCTGTCCCCCATGCTCGTCACCGGCCGGACGGTCGCCGCCGACGAGGACACCGCGCGGGCGTTCGTCCTGGAGTACGCCGAGCGCGGCCTGACCGCGGTGCCCGCCGGCGACGGCACCGCGGCCGTCACCGGGCCCTGGTCGCCCCGCGTCTGGGTACGGCTGATCACCGAGTTCTTCGAGGCGGGCGGCTGCCGGGTGCTGGTGGGCACCCGGGGCCTGCTCGGCGAGGGCTGGGACGCCCGCGGCGTCAACACCCTCGTCGACCTCACCACCGCGACCACGCCCACCTCCGTCGTCCAGACCCGCGGCCGGGCGCTCCGCCTGGACCCGGACCGGCCGGAGAAGACCGCCAACACGTGGACGGTCGTGTGCGTCTCCGACCGGCATCCCAAGGGCGCCGCCGACTGGGACCGGTTCGTCCGCAAGCATGGCGGCTACCTCGCCGCGGCGGAGAACGGCGAGATCGTGTCGGGGGTCGCGCACGTGGAGGCGTCGTTCTCCCCGTACGCGCCGCCGGAGACGGCCGCGTTCGACGGGCTCAACCGGGCGATGCTGGACCGCGCCCGGGACCGCGCCGCGACCCGCGGCGCCTGGCGGCTCGGCACCCCGTTCCGCGACGAGCTGGTGCACACCCTGCGCGTCCGCCCGTCCCGCGCGCTCGCCGTCACGCCGGCGGACGTGCCCGGGAGCACACCGGACCGGCCCCGGTACGTACCGGCCGCGAACCTCCCCGAGTGGCCCCCGTTCAGGCCGGCGCCCTACCGGCGGGACGGCGCCCGGGTGGGCATGTGGGTCTGGGCCTGGCTGCTCATCATCGTCTTCGCCGCCTCCCTCTCGCTCGGCGGTGCCGCGATCTGGACGGTCCTGGCGACCGCGCCGGTGCTGACCGTCCTCTTCGACGCCGCGTACCGGCTCGCCGACAGGAGGAAGGCCAGGACCGTCGCCGCGGCCCGGGCGCGCGCGACCGCGGCGGCGTCGGCGCACCTCGCCGGGATGGCCGCCGGACCGCCCGTCACGCGGTTCGCGTACGCGGTCGCCGACGCGCTGGAGGCGGCCGGGCTCGCCCCGCGCGGCGCGCGGGCCGTCGCGGTCCGGCCGGAGCCGGACGGCACCTACCGCTTCTCGCTCGACGGCGTCGACGCCCTCGCCTCCGAGCGGTTCGCCGTGGCGCTGGACGAGGTCCTCGCCCCGATGGCCGCGCCCCGGTACGCCGTCCCGCGCTACATCCTGCGTCCCCGAACCGGCGAGGAGCTGCTGGCGCTCACCGAGGCCTGGTACGCGCGCGACGGCGGCGCCGACGGCGTCGTCTACCACTCCGTTCCCGCGGTCTTCGGCCGGAACCGGCGGCGACTCGCGGCGTTCGTCACCGCCTGGAACGCCTGGATCTCGGCCGGGGACGCGGTCCGCACCTCGACCGCCGAGGGCGAGGGGATCCTCGCCACCCACCGCGGCGAGGACCCGCTCCAGGCGACCACCGTCCTGCGGGTCGCCTGGGACTGAGGGGCCGCTGGGCTCTGGACAAACCCGTGGGTAGCAGGTGAGATCGGTCACCACAGTGACCCGCCCGCGCCCCAAGGTGGCCCCGATGACGGATGTCGTGCTCGACGGTGTCGGCAAGGTGTACCCCGGCGGCCAGCACGCCGTCCGCGACGTGCGGCTGCGGATCGCCGACGGCGAGCTGTTCGTGCTGCTCGGGCCGTCCGGCTGCGGCAAGTCGACGATCCTGCGGATGATCGCCGGGCTGGAGGAGGCGACGTCCGGCGAGCTGCGGCTGAACGGCGGCGTCGCCAACGACCTGTCGCCCCGCGAGCGCAACGTCGCGATGGTCTTCCAGGACGGCGCCCTCTACCCGCACCGCACGGTCGCGGGGAACATGATGTTCCCGCTGGAGGTGGCCGGCGGCGACCGGGCCGAGGCGCGCGAGCGGGTCGCGGAGCTGTCCCGGGCGCTCGGCCTCGGCCCGATGGCCGACCGGCTGCCGCGCACGCTGTCGGGCGGCCAGCGGCAGCGCGCCGCGATCGGCCGGGCGCTGATCCGCGAGCCGTCGCTGTTCCTGATGGACGAGCCGCTGTCGAGCCTGGACGCCGGGCTGCGCACCGAGCTGCGGCTGGAGATCGCGGCGCTGGTGCGCACCACCGGCACCACGACCGTGTACGTCACGCACGACCAGGTCGAGGCGATGACGATGGCCGACCGGATCGCGGTGCTGCGCGACGGGGTGCTGGAGGACGTCGGCACGCCCGAGCAGATCTACCGCGACCCGGCCACGGTGTTCGTGGCGGCGTTCCTCAGCTCGCCGCCGATCAATCTGCTCCAGGCGACCGCGTGGGCCGTCCAGGACGAGGGCGTGGTGCTCGACTTCGGCGCGCGGCGGCTGACCGTGCCGTGGAACGATCCCCGGTCGCCGCGGCTCATCAGCCACCACGGCGGGCCGGTGATCGTGGGCGTCCGCCCGGACGCGCTGGCCTGGACGGCCGTGGAGGCGCCGGGCCGCACACTCGCCGGGCAGGTGCGCGCGGTGGAGTTCCACGGGCACGAGTGGCTCGCGTACGCCGACGCGGGGATCCCCGCGGTCGACCCGAACGAGGTCGGCCGCCCCGCGCCCGCCCCGGAGCCGGTCCCGGCGTCAGGGGGGCGGCTGCGCGGGCTGCTGCGGCGCGCGGAGCGCCCCGCGCCCGAGCCCGCCGAGCACGAGGGGCATCACCGCAGGTCGCACCTCGTCTTCCGGACCGGTACGGAACGTCCGGCGCGCGGCGAGGAGGTGCTGCTGGAGGTCGACCTGGAGCGGATGCTGCTGTTCGGCCCCGACGGCCGCCGCATCACGTCCGCGCGGCGCTGACACGGGCGCCGGCCACGGCCCCGGCCCCTGTCCCGGCCCGCCCCCGGTAGAGGTCGATCTTCCACTTGATCTGCCCCTGCTGCGAGCGCAGGCGGGCGATCTGATCCTCGACCCGGCGGTCGTGCTCCTGGAGCAGCTCGATCCGCTCGCGCAGGGTCGCCTCGCCGCCGCGGACCAGTTCGGAGTAGCGCAGCATCTCGGCGATCGGCATGCCGGTCTCGCGCAGGCAGCGCAGCATCCCGAGCCAGGCCAGGTCGTCGTCGCTGAACACGCGGCGGCCCGAGGCGTCGCGCGCGATCCGCGCCAGCAGCCCGATCTTCTCGTAGTAGCGCAGGGTGTCGATGCTGAAGCCGCTCTTCTCGGCCGTCTCTGCTGGGGAGTAGGAGCTCACGCCCTCCAGCCTCGCACCTGGAGCGCACTCCAGGTCAATGCCCGGCGCGGGCCGTCCCGGTTCGGCCGCCGTTCCGCGGGAAGGCCGGGCTTGACCTGGAGCGCGCTCCAGCTCGCAGAGTGGAGCCGCACACCCGTCCCGCCTCTCGCGGAGGAACCAACGCACATGCGCATCGGACTGCAGATACCCAGCTTCACCTTCTCCGGCGGACCGGAGCGGATCGGCCCCGAGTTCGGGCGGATGGCACGCGACGCCGACCAGGCGGGGCTGCGCTCGCTCTGGGTGATGGACCACTTCTTCCAGATCTCCATGGTCGGCCCGCCCGAGGAGCCCATGCTGGAGGGCTACTCGGCGCTGGCGTACGCGGCGGCGCGGACCGAGCGGATCACGCTCGGCACGCTGGTCACCGGCGTGACGTACCGGCATCCCGGCATCCTGGTCAAGACCGTCACCACGCTGGACGTGCTGTCGGGCGGGCGGGCCTGGCTGGGCATCGGCGCCGCCTGGAACGAGGAGGAGTCGCGCGGGCTGGGCGTCGCGTTCCCGCCGACCGCGGAGCGGTTCGAGCGGCTGGAGGAGACGCTCCAGATCGCCCACCGGATGTGGAAGGGCGACGAGAGCCCGTACGAGGGCCGGCACTACCGGCTGGAGCGGCCGCTGGACTCGCCGGCCCCCGTCCGGCGGCCGCACCCGCCGGTGCTGATCGGCGGGACGGGGGAGAAGAAGACGCTGCGGTTCGTGGCGAAGTACGCCGACGCCTGCAACATCTTCGACTCCGACGAGCTGCCCCGGAAGCTGGAGGTGCTGCGGGAGCACTGCGAGCGCGAGGGCCGCGACTACGGCGAGATCGAGAAGACCTCGCTGACCACCTTCGCGGACGGCCGCGCGCCGTCGGTGGACCAGGCGGTGGACACCGTGGGCAGGCTCGCCGAGGCGGGCGTCGACCACGTGATCTGGTCGCAGGGCACCGGGCAGGACCTGGCCGGGCCGCTGGGCGAGGCGCTGGCGCAGACCGAGAAGATCGTCCCGGCCGGGCGCTGACCCGCCCGCGCTCCGCCGTCCGGAGCGGCAGGCCGGCGCGGCCGGCCGGGGCTCACTCGGCGAGCAGGGCGCGCATCCGGTTGATCTCGGCCTGCTGGCCGGACTGGACGTCCCGCGCCAGCTCCTGGACGACCACGTCCGTACCCTTGTCCAGCGCGCCCTCGGCCATGGTCAGCGCGCCCTGGTGGTGCGTGATCATGAGGGTCAGGAAGAGCCGGTCGAACTCGGCGCCGCGGGCGGCCTTCAGCCGCGCCATCTGCTCGGGCGTGGCCATGCCCGGCATCCCGGCGTGATCGCCCGCCCCGGCCGAGGGCTTGCCGTGGGCGCCGTGCCCGCCGTGGCCGGAGGTGGACGCGCGCCCGTTCCGCCCGAGCCAGGCCCGCATGGCCCCGATCTCGGCGCCCTGGCCGGCCTTGATCCGTTCCGCCAGCGACTTGACCTGCGCGCTCTTGGCCTGGCCGGGCGCCAGCACGGACATCTCCAGCGCCTGCTGATGGTGCGGGATCATCATCTCCACGAACCGGATCTCGGCCTCGGTCGGCGGCGCCGGGGTGGCCGGCCCCTTCACGGCGGTCTTGTTCGGCTCGCCCGGGCGGCCCGGCTGGAGCACGGTGGCGCTCGGCGCCGCCTTGCCCTCCGGCTCGCCGCTGCACCCGGCCAGCACCCCCATGACCAGCACGGGCGCCATCGCCGCCGCCCAGATCCGCTGCCGCATCCGTCCTCCCGCCCCTCGGCTACGGCGACGGTATCCACCGGACGTGCTACCCGAAAAGGGGTGCAGATCTCAAGACGCTCACAGATGTGTTCAGACCTATCCAAGCGGGACGTTTTTCTTCATACTCCGGATGATCTATGCCATGGCTACCGATGGCATCGGCGAAGGAGTGCAGAGTGGCACGATTCCCTGGACGAAGAACCACGCGCAGGACCTTGCTGGGCACACTCTCGGCAGCGGTCCTGGCGATCTCCACCGTCCTGGTCGCCCCGGCGGCCTCGGCCGACATCCCCGGCAAGGACGAGATCGCCAAGACTCCCAACATGCACCACCTGGCGAACATCCCCAAGCAGGGGCCGCTGCAGGGAGTCAACAACTACGGCTCCGACTGGGCGTTCAAGGGCAAGTACGCGTTCGGCGGCAACTACGCGGGCTTCACGATCTACGACATCAGCCGGCCGCACTCGCCCAAGGTCGTCAGCGTCGTGAGCTGTCCCGGACCGCAGAACGACGTGACGATCTCCGGGAACCTGCTGTTCCTGTCGACCGACTCGTCGATGAGCGATGACTCCTGCCAGGCCGTGCCGAAGCCGGCCACGGACAAGACCGCCTGGGAGGGCATCAAGATCTTCGACATCAGCGACGTGCGCAACCCGCGCTACGTCAAGGCCGTCGAGACCAAGTGCGGCTCGCACACCAACACGCTCGTCCCGGGCAAGCGCGGCACCGCGTACATCTACGTGTCCTCGTACCGCCCGAGCAGCACCTACCCGGACTGCCAGCCGCCGCACGACCTGATCTCGATCATCAAGGTCCCGCTGAAGAACCCGCAGGCCGCGGCCGTCGTGGGTGAGCCGAACCTGTTCCCGGACGGCGGCAACCCCGGTGACCCGCCCGGCACCCCCTGGCCGAACGGCACCTCCGAGACCTCGGGCTGCCACGACCTGACGTCCTACCCGGACAAGGACCTGATGGCCGGCGCCTGCATGGGCGACGGGGTGCTCTTCGACATCTCGGACCCGGAGAGACCGCGCACCATCACCAGCGTCCGGGACGACGAGAACTTCGCGTTCTGGCACTCGGCGACGTTCAACAACAGCGCCAAGAAGATCGTCTTCACCGACGAGCTCGGCGGCGGCGGCGCGGCCACCTGCAACGCCGAGGTCGGCCCCGAGAAGGGCGCCAACGCGATCTACGACATCGTCGGCAAGGGCTCCAAGCGCAAGCTGGAGTTCCGCAGCTACTACAAGATCCCGCGGCCCAACGCCGAGACCGAGAACTGCGTCGCCCACAACGGCTCGCTGATCCCGGTCAAGGGCAAGGACATCATGGTGCAGGCCTGGTACCAGGGCGGCGTCTCGGTGTGGGACTTCACCGACTCGCGCCGGCCTAAGGAGATCGGCTGGTTCGAGCGGGGGCCGTTCTCCGACACCCTGCTGATCGGCGGTTCGTGGTCGGCGTACTACTACAACGGCTACATCTACTCCAACGACATCCAGAAGGGCCTGGACGTCCTGCAGATCAAGGACAGGCGCACCGACAAGGGCGCCCGCGTGCGGCTCGACGAGCTGAACGCCCAGGCACAGCCCGACTACTTCGACCGCCGCTGACCGCGACGGCCTGAACGGTCACCGGCCCCGGCGGTACGCGACCCCGCGTACCGCCGGGGCCTCCGTTCTCCCGCCGCTCTCTCACACCGCTCTCACGCCGCTGTCACGCGGCCGCGTTCAGGCGGCGGCCGCCGGCGTGAACACCCACTTGCGGTACGACCAGTACCGCCACGCCGACCCGAGCGCCAGCCCCACCAGCAGGCCCGCGTTGTACGCGACCTTCCCCTGCAGGCCGAGGGTGTAGAAGACGAAGCCGGTGCACAGCACCTGGATCGCCATCCCGACGCCGTTCAGCCCGACGAAGAGCAGCAGCTCCCGGCCCGAGCCCTCGCTGTCGCGGTGGCTGAACGTCCAGTGCCGGTTGAGCAGGTACGAGGTCAGCGTGGAGGCGATCGTCGGGACGACCACGCTGGTCAGCGGCCCGCCGCCGAGCCAGTGCCGCAGCAGGTTGGCGCCGCCGATGGTGATCACCGTGCCGAGGAACCCGACGCACCCGAACGTGAGCAGCTCGCGCACGAACGCGCGGCGCGGAAGGGCGGCCGGTGCCGTCTCGACCGGCGCCGACCGCTGCAGGATGCTCACGCGCCGAGACCTTACCCGAGCCGTCCGGCCGCCGGCGCCACGACCTCCGCGAAGACCGTCAGCCGGGCGCCGACTGCGCCGCCGATACCGCCCCGGCGACCGCCACGATCGCCGCGGCCAGCGCCACCGGCACCGCCAGCGCCCACGCCAGCCCGACCCCCTGCGCCACGAACCCGATCACCGGAGGGCCGCCCAGCAGGCCGAGGTAGCCGACCGCCGTCACCCGGGAGATCCCCGCCGCGGCCGGGATGCCCGGCAGGTTGCCCGCCGCGCTGAAGGTGACCGGCGCCACCGGCGCCACGCCCAGCCCGAACAGCGTGAAACCGGCCACGGCGGCGGCCGGATGCCCGGCCGCCAGCCCCAGCCCGAGCCCCAGCGCGGCGATCAGCGACCCGGCCCGCAGCACCGGGACGGGCCCGAACCGCGCCACCACCCGGTCCCCCGCCAGCCGCCCGGCCGCCATCGCCACCGCGCAGCCCGCGTAGCCGAGGCCCGCCACGCCCGGCCCGGTGTGCAGCGTCTCCCGCAGGTAGACCGCGCTCCAGTCGGCCATCGCGCCCTCCCCCACGAACGAGCACAGCCCGATGACGCCCAGCAGCGCCAGCGTCCATCGCCCGGCCCGCACCCTGGGCGCCGCCGTCGCGCCCGCGCCCGCCGGATCCGGCACCGGCTCGGGCTCGGCGTCCGCGGAACGGTCCAGCAGCCCCCGGCAGCCGAGGAACAGCGCCGCGACCAGGACGGCGGCGGCCGCCCCCAGATGCGCCGCCACCGGCACGCCCAGATGCGCCGCGGCCGCCCCGGCCAGCGCCGCGGCGAGCGTCCCGACGCTGTACGCGCCGTGCATGCCCGACATCAGCGGGCGGCCGTACCCGCGCTCGACGGCCACGCCCTGGGCGTTCATGGCCACGTCCATCAGCCCCAGCGAGCCGCCCAGCAGCACCAGCGAGCAGGTCAGCGCGCCGAGGTTCCACGCCAGCCCGAGCGGGACCAGCGACAGCGCGCCCGCCGCCCCGGCCGCCAGCGTCACCGCCCGGCTCCCCCACCGCGCGACCGCCCACCGCGCGAACCGCACGGCCAGGACCACGCCGACCGGCGCGCCCAGCAGCGCCACCCCGAGCGCCCCCTCGCTCAGCCCCAGCTCCCGCTTGATCTGCGGGATCCGCGCCACCCACGCGGCCCCGATCAGCCCGTGCACGACGAACGCCACGGTCACCGCGGTCCGCGCCCGCCCCAGTACGTTGATCGTCTCCGTCGCCACCCGGCCGACCCTACGTGCCGGGAAGCGGGACGATCACTTGCCCGGAGGCTAGATCAGGTCGCCCAGAGGGATCTTCGGATCGGCCAGGCGGGCCGGGTCCGCCGGCTCGCCGGAGCGGATCAGCGCCTGGAGGTCGCCGGTCACGTCCCACACGTTGACGTTCATCCCGGCGACCACCCGGCCGCCGGCCAGCCAGAACGCGATGAACTCCAGGCCGTCCACGTCACCGCGGAAGACCACGTCGTCGTACTCGCCCGGCGCGGCCACGCCCGACAGCTCCATGCCCAGCTCGTACTGGTCGGTGAAGAAGTACGGCACCCGGTCGTAGCTCACGTCCCGGCCCAGCATCGCGCGGGCGGCGGCCGGGCCCGCGTTGAGCGCGTTCGCCCAGTGCTCCACCCTGATCCGGCGGCCGAGGAGCGGATGGTACGCGCTGGCCACGTCACCCGCCGCGTAGATCGCCGGATCGGAGGTGCGCAGCGAGGCGTCCACCAGGATCCCGTCCGAGACCTCCAGCCCGGCCTCCTCGGCCAGCGCCGTGTTCGGCCGCACCCCGATCCCGACGATCACCACGTCCGCCGGGATCTCCGCCCCGCCCGAGGTCACCACCGCCGACACCTGCCCGGCGCCCCAGAACCCGGCCACGCCCTGGTCCAGCCGCAGGTCCACGCCGTGCCGCCGGTGCAGGTCGGCGAACAGCCCGCCGACCTCCGGGCCGACCGAGGAGTGCAGCGGGGTCGGCTCCGGCTCGATCACCGTCACGTCGTTGCCGTACGTGCGGGCCGCCGCCGCCGTCTCCAGCCCGATCCAGCCCGCCCCGGCCACCACCACCCGCCGCCCGCCGTGCGACAGCGCCTCGCGCAGCTCCGCCGCGTCGGCCATCGACCGCAGGTAGTGGATGCCCTGCAGCTTCGAGCCCGGCACGTCCAGCCGGCGCGGCGAGGCCCCGGTCGCCAGCAGCAGCCGGTCGTAGGTCACCGGCTCGCCGGTGGACAGCCGGATCTCCCGCTGCTCGCGGCCGATGCCGGTGGCCTTCACGCCGAGGCGCAGCTCGACGCCGTTGGCCTCGTACCAGTCGGCGTCGTGGACGTGCGCCTTCTCCCTGGGCTCCTTGCCGAGCAGGAACCCCTTCGACAGCGGGGGCCGCTCGTACGGCCGCTCGATCTCCTCCCCGACGAGCAGGACCCGCCCGTCGAAGCCCTCCGCGCGCAGCGTCTCCGCCGCCTTCGCGCCCGCCAGGCTCGCGCCGACGATGACGAACGTCTCCTGGGACATGGCGACCTCCTGAGGGTGCGCACGCTTTGGGCGTCGTTCCTGTATCCCTACAGCGGCGTCATTACCAAGACAAGGCCCGCCTATCGCCACCCGCGGGCATGAACTGCGCCACCCCGCGGCCAAGATTTCCCGGTAGGGCCGCGTCCCCGGACGACCCTAGCCGCCGCGGAGGGCCCGGTGCCGCTCGATCGCCGAGGTGTCGGTGAGGGAGGCGATCTGGTCGACGACCGCGCGCAGCCTGGCCGCGTCGTCGGCGGCGTCCACGAACGCGGGACGGAACAGCGGGTCCAGCGTGCCGGGCGCGCCCGCCAGCATCAGCTCGGCCAGCTCCAGGATCAGCTCCCGCTGCCGGGCCCGGGTCTCCTCGTGGCTGATCCAGACGTAGTGCGCGGTCACGCCCTTGAGGAGCGCGCACTCCAGCCGCTGCGCGCGCGGCACGATCAGGTCCGCGGCGTACCGGGTGAGCGGACGGTCGCCGTGCGCCTCGCGGGTGGCGTCCTCGGCGGCCAGGCAGAACCGGCCGATCAGCGTGCTGGTGAGGTTCTTCAGCGCGGCCAGCGTGCGCGGGGTGCCGTCGTAGCGGTCGGGCCAGTACGGCTCGGCCAGCAGCGCCGCGAACCGCTCCTCCAGCTCGGCCGGGGTCGCGTCGTCGCAGTACAGCTTCATCGTGGTGTCCGCGACCAGCCGCCGCTCGGCCGGATCGGCCAGCCGGCCGAAGTCGACGTGCCCGGCGACCAGGGCGTCCTCCAGGTCGTGGACGGAGTAGGCGACGTCGTCGCTCCAGTCCATGACCTGCGCCTCGAAGCACGTCCGGGTGCCGGCGGCGCCCTCGCGGACCCATGCAGCCACGTCCGCGTCGTCCTGGTAGACGCCGAATTTCCCGTTCACTGCGCCGGCCTGCGGCCACGGGTACTTCATCGCCGCGTCGAGCGCCGCGCGGGTGAGGTTGAGGCCGACGCCCCGCCCGTACAGCGGCGGGCCCGCCGGCGCGAACGACTTGGGCTCCAGCCGGGTCAGCACGCGCAGGCTCTGCGCGTTGCCCTCGAAGCCGCCGCAGGGCTGCGCGACCGCGTCCAGCGCGACCTCGCCGTTGTGGCCGAACGGCGGGTGCCCGATGTCGTGCGACAGGCACGCCGTCTCGACCAGGTCGGGGTCGCAGCCGAGCGCCTTGCCCAGCTCGCGGCCGACCTGGGCGCACTCCAGCGAGTGGGTGAGCCGGGTGCGCAGGCTCTGCACGCTGCCCGGGGCGTCCGCGCCCGGCGAGGCGACCTGGGTCTTGGCGGCCAGCCGGCGCAGCGCCGCGCTGTGCAGCACCCGGGCCCGGTCGCGCTCGAACGCGGTGCGGTCGCGCCGCTTGGGCGCCTCGGGGGCCCAGCGCTCCCGGTCGCGGTCCGAATAGTCCGTCATCGTGCCCAGCGTATGCGCGCGGGCCCCTGTGCAGGTGGATTCGCCATGGCTAGGGGGTGGCGGTCTGCGACGGGACCGTCTTGATCGTCTCGCTGGGCGCCCGGACGCTCTTGCCGAGCAGCACGTACGACAGGTAGCCGCCGGTCTCCCGCACGATGTACTGGAGCTGCGTCTCCCGGGTCTGGACGCTCGGGCCGCTGCGGGTCGGCGAGGCGGCCGCCTCGATCCCCTGGTCCTCGGCCATCTTCTTCGACCGCAGCCCGTGCCAGGGGTCGGTCACGATGATCCCCGACTTCCAGCCCAGCTGGTCGAACCGCCGTCCGACCGCCCGCATGCTCTCCAGCGTGTCGGCGCCCTCCGGCACGGCGACGACCTTCGCGGCCGGGACGCGGCCCCGTTCGATCAGCCAGGTGCGGCCGGCGGCGGCCTCGGTGAAGTTGTCGCCCTCCTGCTTGCCGCCGACGGTCACGATCGCCTTGGCGGTGCCCTTGCGGTAGAGGTCGAGGGCGTGCTGGAGCCGCCACTGGAGCGTGGGCGAGGGCCGGCCGTTGTACTGGGCGGCGCCGAGCACGATGATCGCGTCCGACTTGGGGCGCTCGTCCTGGCGCGCCTGGTACCAGACCCGCCAGGCCACGGTCAGCGGCGTCAGCACGACGAACGCCAGCAGGCCGAGCACCACGATGAGGCTGATCGAGAACCAGCGCGGCCGGCGGCGGCGCCCGTCCGTGCGGGACCCGCCGGGCTCCTCGCGGCCCGGCTCGTCCCCCTGCGGCGGGTCGTCCCGCCCTGTATCCGGCAACTCTGTTCCCGGCGGCTCGAATTCCAACGTCATCGCACTCGACACGTCAGGTTAGACGGCCCGGCGGCCACCGGCGGTTCGCGCCGGTGGCCACCGGTTTCACATCACAGTCTGGCCGGAACGGGACAGGTGTAACCGGCCGGTCTCAGTCGGCGATCGCGGCGCGGCCCGCCTCCAGCCGCGCCACCGGGATCCGGAACGGCGAGCACGAGACGTAGTCGAGCCCGGCCTCGTGGCAGAAGTGCACCGAGTCGGGGTCGCCGCCGTGCTCCCCGCAGATGCCGAGCTTCAGCTCCGGCCGGGTCCGCCGGCCCTCCTCCACCGCGATCCTGATCAGCCGGCCGACGCCCTCGCGGTCCAGCGTCTCGAACGGCGACACCCCGAAGATCCCCAGCTCCAGGTAGCGGGAGAAGAACGCCGCCTCCACGTCGTCCCGGGAGAAGCCCCAGGTCGTCTGGGTGAGGTCGTTGGTGCCGAACGAGAAGAACTCGGCCGCCTCGGCGATCTGGCCCGCGGTCAGCGCCGCCCGGGGCAGCTCGATCATGGTGCCGACGAGCGCCGGGACGTCCACGCCCGTGGCCGCCGCGACCTCCGCCAGGATCTCCCTGGCCTCGTCGCGGACCGCCTCCAGCTCCTGGACGGCCCCCACGAGCGGGATCATGATCTCCGGACGCGGGTCGCCGCCGGCCCGCCGCCGCTCGGCCGCGGCCTCGGCGATCGCCCGTACCTGCATGGAGAAAAGTCCCGGGATGACCAAACCCAGCCGCACGCCGCGCAGTCCCAGCATAGGGTTCTGCTCGTGCAGGCGCCGGACCGCCTCCAGCAGCCGGCGGTCCTGCGGATCGGCGCCGTCACCGGCGAGGGCGACCTTGACCGAGAGCTCGGTCATGTCGGGGAGGAATTCGTGCAGCGGCGGGTCGATCAGCCGGATCGTGACCGGCAGTCCGTCCATCGCCTCGAAGATGCCCTCGAAGTCGCTCTTCTGGAGGGGCTCCAGCGCGTCGAGCGCGGCCTGCCGCTCCGCGTCCCCGTCGGCCAGGATCAGCTTCTCCACCAGCTGCCGCCGGTCGCCGAGGAACATGTGCTCCGTCCGGCACAGCCCGATGCCCTGCGCGCCGAACCGGCGCGCCCGCGCGGAGTCCTCGGCGTTGTCGGCGTTCGCCCGCACCTTCAGCGCGGCCCGCTCGTCGGCGTGCTTCATGATCCGGTGCACGGCCTGGACGAGCTCGCCGCCGTCGGAGGCCCGCAGCCGGCCCTCGAAGTACTGCACGACCGGCGAGTCCTCGACCGGGACCTCGCCGAGGTAGACGAGGCCGCTGCTGCCGTCGATGGAGACGACGTCGCCCTCGTTCACCACCACGCCGCCGGGCGCGGTGAACCGGCCCCCCTTGACGTCCACGTCCAGCTCCTCGGCGCCGCAGACGCAGGTCTTGCCCATGCCGCGGGCGACCACGGCGGCGTGCGAGGTCTTGCCGCCGCGGGAGGTGAGCACCCCGCGGGCGGCGTACATGCCGGCCAGGTCGTCGGGGTTGGTCTCGCGGCGGACGAGGATCACGTCCTCGCCGTTCGCGGCGGCCGCCACGGCCGCCTCGGAGGTGAAGACGGCCTTGCCGACGGCGGCGCCGGGCGAGGCGTTCATGCCCTTGGTGAGCTTGCGAGCGTCGGCGAGCCGGGCCTCGTCGAAGCGCGGGAACATCAGCTGGGCGAGCTGGTCGCCGGTGACCCGGGACGCGGCCTCGTCGGCGTCGATCAGCCCCTGGTCGAGCAGCTGGCAGGCGATCCGGAACGCGGCGGCGGCGGTGCGCTTGCCGACCCGGGTCTGGAGCATCCACAGCCTGCCGCGCTCGATCGTGAACTCGATGTCGCACATGTCGAGGTAGTGGTTCTCCAGCGTCTCCATGATCTCGAGCAGCCGGTCGTAGGACGCCTTGTCGATCCGCTCCAGCTCGGTCAGCGGGACGGTGTTGCGGATGCCGGCGACGACGTCCTCGCCCTGGGCGTTCTGCAGGTAGTCGCCGTAGATGCCCTGCTGGCCGGACGCGGGGTCGCGGGTGAACGCCACGCCGGTGCCCGAGTCCATGCCGAGGTTGCCGAACACCATCGAGCAGATGTTCACGGCGGTGCCCAGGTCGACCGGGATGCGCTCCTGGCGGCGGTAGAGGATCGCCCGGTCGGCGTTCCACGAGTCGAAGACGGCCTTGATCGCCAGGTCCATCTGCTCGCGCGGGTCGGTCGGGAAGTCCCGCCCGGCGTGCTCGCGGACGATGCCCTTGAACCGGTCCACCAGGGCGCGGAAGTCCGCCGCGTCCAGGTCGCCGTCGTCCTTGGTGCCCTTGGCCTCCTTCGCGGCCTCGATGGCGTCCTCGAACAGGTCGCCCTCGATGTCCAGCACGGTCTTGCCGAACATCTGGATCAGGCGCCGGTACGAGTCCCAGGCGAACCGCTCGTCGCCCGACTGCGCGGCCAGGCCGTGCACGGACTCATCGTTGAGCCCGATGTTGAGGACGGTCTCCATCATGCCGGGCATGCTGAACTTGGCGCCCGACCGTACGCTGACGAGGAGGGGGTCGCCGGGCTCGCCCAGGCGCTTGCCCATCCGCTCCTCCAGCGCCGCCAGGTGCGCGTTCACCTCGGCGCCCAGGCCTTCAGGGAAGGACCCGTGCTCCAGGTAGTGCCGGCAGGCCTCGGTGGTGATCGTGAATCCCGGCGGTACCGGGAGACCGAGGTTGGTCATCTCGGCCAGGTTGGCGCCCTTGCCCCCCAGCAGGTCCTTGAGGTCCTTGTTCCCCTCAGTGAAGTCGAACACGAACTTCGGCACGGGGTGCTCCTTAACGCTCCGATTCCACCCGGAAACAAGGCCGCGGTGGTCGGCCGCCGCCCTGTTGGCCGGGACTGTACCCGCGAAGCCGAGCTTCGTTCGGCGCCCTATGGGCCGTACGGTGTCATCGCAGGTCAGAGCCCATGTACTGGTCTATTCCAATATGGACATACAAGACAGATTGCATGAGAAACACCCCTGTCACCCGGGTCACCGGCCGGTCATCCGCCGGAAACCCCGCCGTGACGTGGCGTACCCACTGCGATCGAGAGGGAATGATGGAACGAGGAGGTGAGGCTGTGAGGCCGAAGGTCGCCGGTGGCCGTGCGGGAGACCCGTTCGCCCCGATCGCCGATTTCGGGTTCCTGTCGGACTGCGAGACCACCGCACTGGTGGCCCCGAGCGGCAACATCGAGTGGATGTGCCTGCCGAAGATGGACTCGCCGAGCGTGTTCGGGTCGATCCTGGACCGCGACGCCGGCTACTTCCGGGTGGGCCCGGCCGGCGTCGAGGTGCCCGCGGCGCAGCGCTACATCCCCGGGACCATGGTCATGGAGACCACCTGGTGGGTGCACGGCGGCTGGCTGGTGGTGACCGACGCCCTGCTGATGGGGCCCTGGCACCACGAGACCGAGCGGTCCCACACGCACCGCCGGGCCCCCACCGACTACGACGCCGACCACGTGCTGCTGCGCATGGTGCGGTGCGTGAACGGCCAGGTCCAGGTGCGGCTCGACTGCATGCCGGTGTTCGACTACGGCCAGACCCCGGCCCGCTGGGAGCACACCGGCGCCGGCTACCACGAGGCCGTGGCCCGCGGGAACGGCGTCAACCTGCGCCTGACCACCGACATGAACGTCGGCTTCGAGGGTTCGCTGGCCACGTCCCGCACCCTGCTCAAGCAGGGCGACTCCCGCTTCGTGGCCCTGTCCTGGAGCGAGCACGAGCCGCCCGGCACCTGGGCCGAGGCGCAGGAGCGGCTGGTCTGGACCGTCCACCACTGGCAGCACTGGCTCGACCGCGGCCGCTTCCCGGACCACCCCTGGCGCAGCCACCTGCAGCGCAGCGCCCTCACCCTCAAGGGCCTCACGTACGCCCCCACCGGCGCCGTGGCCGCCGCCGCGACCACGTCCCTGCCGGAGACGCCCGGCGGCGACCGCAACTGGGACTACCGCTACACGTGGATCCGCGACTCCACGATGGCGCTGTGGGCGTTCTACACCCTGGGGTACGACTGGGAGGCCAACGACTTCTTCTACTTCATCACCGACGTGGCCGAGGCCGCCGAGGGCAAGCTCCAGATCATGTACGGCCTGGACGGCCGCGAGGAGCTGCCCGAGTCGACCCTCGACCATCTCAGCGGCTACGACGACGCCCGCCCGGTCCGGATCGGCAACGAGGCGTACATGCAGGCCCAGCACGACGTCTGGGGCGCGATCATCGGCTCCATCTACATGTTCGTGCGCAAGCGCGACCGGCTGGACGACCGGCTCTGGAAGATCGTGGTCAAGCAGGTGGAGGACGCGCTGGCCAACTGGCGCACCCCCGACTGCGGCATGTGGGAGGTGCGCGGCGAGCCGCAGCACTTCACCTCGTCGAAGATGTTCTGCTGGGTGGCCGCCGACCGCGGCGCCCGGCTGGCCCGCATCCGCGGCGACCAGGACCGCGCCCGCCGCTGGCAGGCGGCCGCCGACGAGATCCACGCCGACGTGCTGGCCAACGCCCTCGACGAGCGCGGCGTCTTCACCGCCCACTACGGCGCCACCGCCCTGGACGCCTCGGCCCTGCTGATCCCGCTGCTGGGCTTCCTCCCGGCCGACGACAAGCGCGTCCGCGAGACCGTCCTGGCCATCGCCGACGAGCTGTCCGAGGACGACCTCGTCCTGCGCTACCGCGCGAGCGAGACCGACGACGGCTTCCAGTCGGAGGAGGGCACGTTCACCATCTGCTCGTTCTGGCTGGTGAGCACCCTGGTGATGATCGGCGAGTTGGAGCGCGCCCGCGCGCTCTGCGAGAAGCTCCTCTCGTACGCCAGCCCCCTCCAGCTGTACGCCGAGGAGATCGACCCCCACACCGGCCGCCACCTGGGCAACTTCCCCCAGGCGTTCACCCACCTGGCCCTGATCAACGCGGTCATGCAAGTGATCAACGCCGAACAGGACGAGCACCAGCCCCCACTCGCCTGAGGCGCACCGGCGCCGAGGGCGAGGATCTCACCCGGTCCGTCGTGCCCGGGTGGGCGGGGACGGGGCGGGGCCGGGTGGCCCCGCCCCGGTTCGTCAGATGACCGCGCCGGAGTCGGTGCGCTCGCGCTGGGGCTGGCGCTTGAGCTTCGGGCGCGGGGGCGGCGACTTGGCGTGCCTCTCCAGGACGACCGCGAGCGGCGTCGCGACGAAGACGCTGGAGTACGTGCCGACCACGATGCCGATCAGCAGGGCGATCGCGAAGTCGGTCAGCGAGTCGCCGCCGAGGAAGGCGAGGGCGGCCAGGATGAACAGGGCGCCCATGCCGGTGTTGACCGTCCGGGGGACGGTCTGCAGCGCGCCCGCGTTGGCCACCTCGGCGAACTGGGCCTTGGGTCTGGCGCCCCACAGCTCCCGGACGCGGTCGAAGACGACGACCGAGTCGTTCACCGAGTACCCGATGACCGTGAGCAGCGCGGCGAGGAAGACGCCGTCCAGGGTCTTGCCGAGCCAGGCGAAGACGCCGATCACGATGATCACGTCGTGGAACATCCCGATCACCGAGCCGAGCCCGAACGTCCAGCGGAACCGGATCGCCAGGTAGGCAAGCTGGGCCAGCAGCGCGATCAGCAGCGCGATGACCGCCTTGGTGCGCAGCTCGTCGCCGAGGCTCGGGCCGATCAGCTCGTCGCGCTGCTTGGCGACCTGGCCGCCGCCCTTGTCGGCGAGGGCCTTCTGGATGGACGCCACCTCGGCGTTGGTGAGCTTCTCGGTCCGTACGGAGATGTCGTCGGTCCCGGAGGACTGGACGACCGCGCGGGGGAACCCGGCGTCGGCGACCGCCGCTCGCGCGGTGTCGATGCTCATCGGCTGCGAGGTGGAGTACTCGACCAGCCGGCCGCCGGTGAACTCGACGCCGAAGTTCAGCCCGCGGACGAAGATCCCGCTGATCGCGATGACCACGGCCAGCGCCGAGATGCCGAGGAACAGCCGCCGCCGCTTCATGATGTCGAAGTCGCGGCGCTCCAGCCACTGGCGGACCCGGCCAGTGGAGCCGAGGCCGGTCAGCTTCGGCCGGCGGGCGACCATCCGGCGCGACAGCACCGCGTCGGTGAGCACCCGGCTCAGCAGCATCGCCGAGACCATCGAGCCGAGGACGCCGATGGACAGCGTGACGCCGAAGCCCCGGACCGGCCCGGAGGCCAGGAAGAACAGCAGCCCGGCGGCCAGCAGCGTGGTGATGTTGGAGTCGGCGATCGCCGACCACGCCTTGTCGAAGCCGGTCGCGAGCGCCCGCCGGACGCCTCTGCCGGGCCGGTCGGCGTACTCCTCCCTGGCCCGTTCGAACGCCAGCACGTTCGCGTCGATCGCCATGCCGATGGCCAGGACGAACCCGGCCAGGCCGGGCAGGGTGAGCGTCGCCCCGATCGCGACGAGCGCCGCGTACGAGATCAGCGCGTAGCAGGCCAGCGAGACCGTGGCCAGGAAGCCGACCAGCCGGTAGACGGCGATGATGAACAGGCCGGTGAGCAGGATGCCGATGATCGCGGCCTGGGCGCTGGCCTCGATGGCCGCGTCGCCCAGCGTGGGGCCGACCACCCGCTGCTCGATGATCTCCACCGGGACGGGCAGGGAGCCGCCCTGGATGAGCGCGGCCAGGTTCTTGGCCTCTTCGGGGGTGAAGTCACCGGTGATCTGGGTGCTGCCGCCGGTGATGCCGATGTTGCACTGGACGTCCTGGGTGACGGCGGGCGAGGAGATCACCTCGCCGTCCAGGACGATCGCGATCCGGCGGTCGTCGCCCATGCCGCAGGCGGCCTTGGCGGTCATCTTCTCCCAGGTCGCGCCGCCCCCGCCGCGGAACTTGACGGTGACGAACCAGCCGCTCATGTTCTGCTGGTCGAACCCGGAGTCGGCCGAGCCGATCCCGTCCCCGGTGAGCCCGGCGGGACCGATCAGGATCGGCTGCCCCTGCTCGTCGTTGATGATCTTCTCGCCCTGCTTGGGCTTGCCGTCGTTGGTCCGGACGGGATGCGCGGTGAGCTGCGCGGTCTTGCCGACGACCTCCGCCGCGCGGGTCGGGTCCTGGACGTCGGGCAGCTCGACGATGATGCGCCGGTCGCCGGACCGGGTGATCGTGGACTCGGCGACGCCGAGCGCGTCGACGCGCCGCTGCAGGACCTCCTTGGCGCGGTCGGTGGACTCCCGGCCGGCCTTGACCGTCGGTGAGTCCTTGGTCTCCAGGACCATCTGGGTGCCGCCGCGCAGGTCGAGTCCCAGGCGGGCGGGTTTGGAGAACGCGAAATAGCACGAGGTGGCGAGGACGGCCAATGCCAGCAACGCCCGCACCACGTTGGCGCGAGTCAAGGAGCTACCTCCACAGGTGCCGGCGCCCTTGGGCGCCGCGGGAACGCCGGTGCCGCGCACCGGCCGGACAGCGTCAGATCCCGGTGGAGGGCGGCGGGGCGCGCCCGCGCGGCGCGCCGCCGCCGGGAACGGCCGGAGCCTCGTGCGAGGCCGGGAGGGGCCGTTCCGCCAGGTCGTAGGGGGGAAGGACGGTGACGCCCGGCGGCGGGACCGCGAGGACGGGCAGCGGCGCCTGCGCCACGGCGGGCTGCCGGGACGCGCCGGCGGCCACGATCGCGCGCTCGGGGGGCGCGGTCTGGTGGGTGCGCTGCCGGCCGGAGGCCTGCGCGGCCGGGCGCGTCCCCTGGACGTTCTGCCCGGCCTGCGGGACGCCGGCCGCGCGCACGCCGGTCTGGGCGCCCGCGCCGGCCGCCGTGGCCCCGGCCGCGGGCGCGGCCACGAAGCCGACCAGGCCCAGCGCGATGATCAGCAGCCGGGCCAGCCGGCCCCGCTCGTCCCGGCCGGGCGGCGGGGACCCGGGCAGGACGGGGCGCCGGACGTCGCGCACGCGCATCCTCCCGTCGGCTCCAGGCGGCCGGAACGGCCGGTGCCGGAGATCGCACCCCGGCACCGGCCACGCTAGCCCATGGAGGCGGTTCCTTCAGCGACCGCTCAGCAGCCGACCAGCTGCGCCGCGAGGAACGACTCGACCTGGTCGATCGAGATGCGCTCCTGGCTCATGGTGTCGCGCTCGCGCACCGTCACCGCGTCGTCCTCGAGAGTGTCGAAGTCGACCGTCACGCAGAACGGGGTGCCGATCTCATCCTGGCGGCGGTAGCGGCGGCCGATCGCGCCGGCGTCGTCGAAGTCGACGTTCCAGTTGCGGCGCAGCCGGGCCGCCAGGTCGCGGGCCTTGGGCGACAGGTCGGTGTTGCGCGACAGCGGCAGCACCGCGACCTTGACCGGGGCCAGCCGCCGGTCGAGCCGCATCACCGTGCGCTTCTCCAGCTTGCCCTTGGCGTTGGGCGCCTCGTCCTCGGCGTAGGCGTCCATCATGAACGTCAGCGTGCACCGGTCGACGCCCGCCGCCGGCTCGATCACGTACGGGACGAACCGCTCCCCGGCCTCCTGGTCGAAGAACGACAGGTCGGTGCCGGACGCCTTGCCGTGCGTCGTGAGGTCGTAGTCGGTGCGGTTGGCGATGCCCTCGAGCTCGCCCCACTCGCCGCCGACGAAGTCGAACCGGTACTCGATGTCGACCGTGCGCTTGGAGTAGTGCGAGAGCTTGTCCTGCGGGTGCTCGAACAGCCGCAGGTTCTCCTTGGTGATGCCCAGGTCGGTGTACCAGCGCAGCCGCTCGTCGATCCAGTACTGGTGCCACTCCTCGTCCGAGCCGGGCCGGACGAAGAACTCCATCTCCATCTGCTCGAACTCGCGGGTCCGGAAGATGAAGTTGCCGGGCGTGATCTCGTTCCGGAACGACTTGCCGACCTGGCCGATGCCGAACGGCACCTTGCGCCGGGCCGACTGCTGCACGTTCAGGTAGTTGATGAAGATTCCCTGGGCGGTCTCCGGCCGCAGGTAGGCCAGGCCGGACTCGTCGTCGACCGGGCCGAGGTAGGTCTTCAGCAGCCCGTTGAAGTTGCGCGGCTCGGTGAACGAGCCCTTCACCCCGCAGTTCGGGCAGGAGAGGTCGGCGAGGCCGTTGGCGGGCGCCTTGCCGTGCTTCTCGGCGTACGCCTCCTCCAGGTGGTCGGCCCGGAAGCGCTTGTGGCAGGACTGGCATTCGGTGAGCGGGTCGACGAACGCCTGCACGTGCCCGCTGGCCTCCCAGACCTCCCGGGCCAGGATCACGCAGGAGTCGAGGCCGACGACGTCGTCGCGGCCCTGCACCATGGACTTCCACCACTGGCGCTTGACGTTGTTCTTGAGCTCCACGCCGAGCGGGCCGTAGTCCCACGAGGCGCGCAGTCCGCCGTAGATCTCACTCGACGGGTAGACCAGGCCCCTGCGCTTGGCGAGGTTGACGATCGTGTCCAACACGTCGGAACGGCGTGCCATGAGCGGTTCTCCATCCAACTGGCGGTCGGCGGGATTGTCCGTACGCCCTCCGCCCGGCCACGGGCGAGGCCACGGGCGGCGCGAAGGCGAGTGCGTGATCCCCGGTGTGTTCCGCTTCCGGGAGCGCGTCCCCAGCGCTCCGGAGCGCTCCCCAGCTTAGAGCACGCGCGCCCCCGCCCGTACGCCGCGTGATCCCAGGTCATGGGCCCGTCAGTAGACCCGGCCGTCGACGTTGTTGCTGTCGATGTTGATCGTGACCCCGCCGTGCGTCTCCTTGTGCCCGCCCCGGTACTGCTTGATCCGGCGGTGCGGGTGCCAGCGGTGGTCCGGGATCGCCGGGTGGTTGTAGAGCGACTTCTTGCCGTCCCAGTGCGCGAACCAGATCGCGTCGGGCTGGAGGACGTCCGTGGCCCTGACCAGGTCGCGGATCGCCGAGGTCACGCTGCTGTAGACGGCCGGGACGTACCCGAGGGACGCGGTCTTGCGCGACCAGTTCTCCAGGAACCTCAGCACGGCCCTGCGGCAGGACTTCTTGCGGCTGTCGTAGGCCTCCATGTCGAAGTAGAGGGGCTTGCGTTCGGGGACGCCGAGCGCCTTGGCCTTCCTGACGGCGTCCACCGCCGCCTTCCGGCCCTCCTTCGCGGCGTTCTTGGCGGTGAAGTGGGTCCGGTACCTGCTGCAGGGCGCCTGCAGGCCCACGTACGTGGGGATGAGCCGGTATCCCATCTTCCGTACGGCCCGCACCCACTTGCGGTTCAGGTTGGGCTGGGCGCAGCCGCGCGAGGCGCCGCCGATGTACATGTTGGAGACGCTGAACGCCCGCCGCCAGGCGCGCATGGCGGAGATCGACGGGGCCGTGCAGGCGTCGAAGCCCTTGCCGACCGCCCACGCCTTCTCGTTCCCTTCGCCGGCCGGCGGCCCGGTCGGCTTCTCCGCCGGTTCCGGCCCGGGCGCCGCCGGAGCGCCGTCCGGGACGGGGTCGGAGGTCGGGGCAGGGGCGGGGACCGGGGCGGGGACCGGGTCCGGGACGGGGTCGTCGGGGTCCCAGCCCGTGTCGATCTTCACGGACCGGATGAGGTCCTCGACATCGGACGGATCGGGCCCGTACGCGCCGACGAGCCTGACCCCGGCCTCCGGGACCGCCACCCGCGTCCGGTGGTCGGTGGTCCGCTCCACCGTGAAGCGGGCGAGCCGGGTGGCGCCGGACCGCGGCCCGGAGCGGCCGGGCGCCGCCGCCGCGCCGCCGGGCAGCGGCTCGATCCGCAGGACGTCCGCGCCGCCGACCACGCGCGCCGGGCAGTCCGGCCGCGGGCCCGGGGTGCCGACGTAGATCGCGCGCTGGTCGTACCGCACGCACCGGTTCGGGTCGCGGTCGAGCCGGTGCACCGCCCAGCCCTCGGGTACGGGGAAGCGCACGCCCCGGTAGGAGAGCACCCGCGTCCCCGCGGCGGGCCCGCCGGCGGCCGCCGCGGCGGCGTTCAGCGCGGCGGACGGGTCTCCCGGGGCCCGCGAGGCGGACGGCTCGGGTGCGGCGAGGAGGGGCGAGAGCGCCACCGCTCCGAGCAGACCGCTGAGTACCGGAACATGGCGCATCACGACTCCCCCGCGAAGATGATCACGACGGGGCTGTGATCACCGCCTCCGGAACCCCGAAACCGGGCGTCAGGGGTTCTTTTCCGGACGTTGACCCGCGGCACGGGAGGTCACGATCTCGTACGCGCCGGGCTCGTCCACGGCCAGCGCCGCCAGCGGGATGAACCGCACCCGGACCTCGTACGCGCCGAGCGCGCGGCGGTAGTAGCCGGCGCCGTCCCATTCGGTCACCAGCGCCCACAGGGCGGGGTCGTCGACCGTGCGGGCGAGGCTCCCGGCGCGGTAGCCGGGGCTGGCCGCCAGCGCGTCGAGGACCGCCGCCATCGTCTCGGCGAAGCCGGCGGACTCCTGTTCGGGCACCCGGTAGCGGGTAATCGCGATCACCCGCCCATCCTGGCACCCGCCGTCCCGGGGTCCGGATAGGTACGTTGGTCCACGTGGACACGGAAGAGTCGTCGGGGATGCGGGCCGCCGTCGAACGGTGGAGCGCCGCGCCGCTGGTGTACCTGACCCGGCTGCCGCGCTGGGTCCTGCTGGCCGCCGTCTTCGCGCTGCTGGCCGTCGGGCTGATCGGCAGCGGCTGGGTGGGCGCGGCGGGGCTGCTGGCGCTGCTGGTCCCGCTGGGCTGGTTCGCCTATCTCAGCTGGCCCGGCCTGGGCACGCCGGAAAGGATTTTGCGGATCGCGGCGTTGGCGCTGGTGGCGGTGTTCGTGGTGGATCATCTGGTGTGAGACCGATCTCGGTTCTTTGATCGGTTTTGACAACGGTTTTCACTTTCCTCCACACTGGAGGGGTGTTCACCTTCCGCAGCCCCCTCCGCGCCCTCCCGATCACCGCGCTGGCCGTCGCCGGCCTGGCCGGCCTCACCGCGTGCGGTGGCGAGGCGGGCGCCGGCGGCGGAGGCGGCAAGTCCGAGATCGTCGCGTCCTTCTACCCGGTCGGCTGGCTGGCCGGCAAGATCGGCGGCCCGGACGCCACGGTGGCGACGCTGACCAGCCCCGGCACGGAGCCGCACGACCTCGAACTCAGCCCGCGGCAGATCGCCGACGTCGGCAAGGCCGACTACACCGTCTACGTGAAGGGCCTGCAGCCCGCCGTCGACGACGCGGTGGCCAAGCACGCCAAGGGCAAGGCGCTGGACGCCGCGAGCGTCGTCAAGCAGCTGCCCGCACCCGCCGAGCCCGGTGAAGGCGAGGAGCACGGGCACGAGCACGGCCACGAGCACGAGGGCGAGGGTGAGGGCGAGGCCGGGCACGATCACGGCCCGACCGACCCGCACATCTGGCTGGACCCGAGCCGCATGGCCACGATCGCCACCGCCCTCGGCGACCGGCTCGCGGCCGCCGACTCCGCGCACGCCGCCGGGTACAAGTCCCGCGCCGCCGCCCTCGCCGGCGAGCTGAACAGGCTCGACCAGGAGTTCAAGGACGGCCTGAAGACCTGCGAGCGCAAGACGATCGTGACCGCGCACGCGGCGTTCGGCTACCTCACCGACCGGTACGGTCTCCAGCAGATCTCCATCGCGGGGGTCGACCCCGGCACCGAGCCGTCCCCCAAGCGGCTGGCCGACCTGACGCACGAGGTCAGGGAGTCCAAGGCCACCACCATCTTCACCGAGACGCTGGTCAGCCCCAAGGTCGCCGAGACCCTCGCGCGCTCGGCCGGGGTCCGCACCGCGGTGCTCGACCCGGTCGAGGGAATCAAGGAGGGGTCCTCCGACGATTACCTCTCCGTCATGCGCAAGAACCTGCAAACGCTGAAGCCCGCACTTGGATGCACATGAAGCAGTACTCCGCTCCACCGAGCCCGCCGTTCGCGATGAACGGCGGGCACGTCCGCATGGACGGCCGCGACGTGCTGCGCGGCGTCGACCTGGTGGTCGAGCCCGGCGACCTGCTGGCCGTGCTCGGCCCGAACGGCGCCGGCAAGTCCACCCTGGTCAAGGCCCTGCTCGGGCTGCTCCCGCTGTCGGCGGGCCGGACCGAGATCTACGGCCGCCCGCCCGCCCGGTTCCGCGACTGGAAGCGGATCGGGTACGTCCCGCAGCGGCTGCCGATGGGCGGCGGCGTGCCCGCGACCGTACGGGAGGTCGTGGCCTCGGGCCGGATCGCCCGCCAGTCGCGCTGGCGCCCGCCGTCGGCCGCCGACCGGGCCGCGGTCGACCGCGCCATCGAGGCGGTCGGGCTGTCCGCCCGCGCCCGCGACTCGGCGCACCTGCTGTCGGGCGGCCAGCAGCAGCGGGTGCTGATCGCCCGCGCGCTGGCCGGTGAGCCGGACGTGTTCGTGATGGACGAGCCCACCGCGGGCGTCGACGCGGCCAGCCAGGCCGCCCTGGCGGGCACGCTGGGCGAGCTGGCCGCCGCCGGCCGCACGGTGGTGCTGGTGGCGCACGAGCTGGGCCCGATGGAGCCGCTCATCAACCGGACGGTCGTCCTGGAGCACGGCCGCGTCGCCCGGCAGACCTCCACCGCGGCCCCGGCCGGCGCCGCCGCCGCTCTGGGGCGTGCCTCATGATGGAGATGCTCGAGTACGACTTCATGCGCATCGCCCTGGTGATGGCGGTGCTGATCGGGCTGACCGCGCCGGCGGTCGGCACGTTCATCGTGCAGCGGAAGCTGTCGCTGCTCGGCGACGGGATCGGGCACATCGCGCTGACCGGCATCGGGCTGGGCCTGCTCACCGGGTCCTCACCGATCCTGGGCGCGCTGGTGGTCTCGGTGCTCGGCGCGGTGGCGATCGAGGTGCTGCGCGCGCGCAGCCGCAGCGGCGCGGACGTCGCGCTGGCCCTGCTGTTCTACGGCGGCCTGGCCGGCGGCGTGCTGCTCACCGGCGCCAGCGGCGGCGGCGCGGGCAACCTCCAGTCGTACCTGTTCGGCTCGATCAGCAGCGTGTCGGCGAGCGACCTGTACGTGGTCGCGGGCCTGGCGGTGGCGGTGCTCGGCATCGTGGCGCTGTTCGGCCGCGAGCTGTTCCTGCTCTGCCAGGACGAGGAGGTCGCGCGGGCGGCGGGGCTGCCGGTGCGGTTCCTCAGCGTCCTCATCGCGGCCACCGCCGCGGTCACGGTGGTGATCGCGATGCGCGCGATCGGGCTGCTGCTGGTGAGCGCGCTCATGATCGTTCCGGTGGCGGCGGCGCAGCAGCTGACCCGGGGTTTCCGGAGCACGATGCTGGTGGCCATGGGGATCGGTGTACTGTCGGCGGTGTCCGGGCTCGCCGGGTCGTTCCAGTACGATCTGTCGCCCGGCCCCTCGATCGTGCTGCTCGCGCTGGCGGTGTTCGTGGTCGCGGTGGCCGGGGGCGCGGTCCTGCGGCGATGGCGGGCGGCCACGGCCGCCCGGCGGTCCGCGGAACCGGGTGCGGGATCGGGCGCGCAGGCGGCCGCCGGCGCGCCCAGGACAGGTACGGAAGCCGAGGCGGAGGTGGCACGGGGATGACGACGACCCGCCGGAACGCGGTACGCGAGGCGCTGGCGGGGTGCGAGGGCTTCCGCAGCGCGCAGGACATCTACGCCGACCTGCGGGCGGACGGCTCCAAGATCGGCCTCACCACGGTCTACCGGGCGCTCCAGGCGCTCAGCGACTCGGGCGAGGTCGACGTGCTGCGCACCGACGACGGCGAGGCGGTCTACCGCGCGTGCCGTACCGAGGAGCACCACCACCACCTGGTCTGCCGCGCGTGCGGCCGCACGGTCGAGGTCGGCGGCCCGGCCGTGGAGAAGTGGGCGGACGCGATCGCCGCCGAGCACGGGTTCGTGAACATCACGCACACCGTGGAGGTCTTCGGCACCTGCGGCGACTGCGCCGAGGGCTGACGCCCGCGCGGCCCGCCGCATGGTGAAGAATCGACGGCATGGCTACGACACGTACCGCGAACGCACACTGGGAAGGGCCGCTCATGGGCGGCCAGGGGACGGTCTCGCTGGACTCCTCGAAGGTCGGCACCTTCGAGGTCACCTGGCCGTCGCGGGCCGAGGAGCCGGACGGCCGCACCAGCCCCGAGGAACTGATCGCGGCGGCCCACTCCACCTGCTACTCGATGGCCCTGTCGCACGGGCTGGCCGGGGCCGGCACCCCGCCGAACAAGGTCGACACCAAGGCCGAGGTGACGTTCCAGCCGGGTGAGGGCATCACCGGCATCCACCTGACCGTCCGCGCCGACGTCCCCGGGCTGTCGGCGGCCGACTTCGAGAAGGCGGCGCAGAACGCCAAGGAGAACTGCCCGGTCAGCAAGGCGCTGGCCGCGACCAAGATCACCCTGGACGCGGCCCTCGCCTGACCCTCCGGCCCTCCGCCCGTCCCGGCTCAGGTGGCCGGGGCGGGCTCCACCGGATTGGGGACGGCCCCGCCGTACCGGCGGTCGCGGGAGGCGTACAGCTCGCACGCGTGCCACAGGTGCCGCCGGTCGAAGTCCGGCCAGAGCGTGTCGAGGAAGACCATCTCCGCGTACGCCGACTGCCAGATCAGGAAGTTGGACGTGCGCTGCTCGCCGGACGAGCGCAGGAACAGGTCCACGTCCGGGATGCCGGGCTCGTCCAGGTAGCGGGCGAACACCTTCTCGGTGATCTTGTCTGGATTGAGCCGGCCCGCCTTCACGTCCCGGGCGATCGCCGCGGCGGCGTCGGCGATCTCCGCCCGGCCGCCGTAGTTCACGCAGAACTGGAGCGTCAGCACGTCGTTCCCGCGGGTCATCTCCTCCGCGGTCTCCAGCTCGCTGATCACGCTGCGCCACAGCTTGGGGCGCCGCCCGGCCCAGCGGACCCGCACGCCCATCGCGTTCAGCTGGTCGCGGCGCCGCCGGATCACGTCCCGGTTGAAGCCCATGAGGAAGCGGACCTCCTCGGGCGAGCGCTTCCAGTTCTCGGTCGAGAACGCGTACGCCGACAGGTACGGGACGCCCAGCTCGATCGCGCCCATGATGACGTCGAAGAGGGAGTCCTCCCCCATCTTGTGGCCCTCGGTGCGGGGCAGCCCCCGCTCCTTGGCCCAGCGCCCGTTGCCGTCCATGACGATCGCCACGTGCCGCGGGACCAGGTTCGCCGGGATCGCGGGCGGGCGCACCCCGTCCTTGTGCGGCTCGGGGGGCTGAACGGCCCTTCTCAAACTCTCTCCCTGTCGATCGTTCCGGTGTCCTCGGGCTCCACATGGCGGAGGGACCGGATGCCGTGCTCCAGATGCCACTGCAGATAGGCGGCCACGAGGCCGCTGCACTCTACCCGGTGCCGCAGCGAACTCTCGTCCGCGTAGTCCCAGTCGCCGCGCAGCAGCGCCAGCATCAGCGCGAACGTGGGCGGCGCCGGGGTCGCCGCCCCCGGCTGGCGGCAGCGCGCGCAGACCGCGCCGCCGGACGCGATCGCGAACCCGCGCAGCCCGCCGCGGTCGCCGCACCGGCAGCACTCGTCGATCGCCGGCGCCCAGCCCGCGACCGACAGCGACCGCAGCAGGAACGCGTCCAGCACCAGCCGGGGGTCGTGGGACCGCTCGGCCAGCGTCCGCAGCCCGCCCACCAGCAGCAGGAACTGGCGCAGCGCCGGCTCCCCCTCCTCGGCGGTGAGCTTCTCCGCGGTCTCCAGCATCGCCGTCCCGGCCGTGTAGCGCGGGTAGTCGGTGACCAGGTGCTCGCCGTACGGGCGGAGCGTCTCGGCCTGCGTGATCAGGTCCAGCGAGCGCCGCTCGTACAGCTGGAGGTCCACGTGGGTGAACGGCTCCAGCCGGGCGCCGAACCGCGACTTCGTCTTGCGGACCCCCTTGGCGGCCGCGCGGATCCGCCCGGTGCGCCGGGTGAGCACCGTGACGATCCGGTCGGCCTCGCCCAGCTTCTGGGTGCGCAGGACGATGCCTTCATCGCGGTAGAGGGTCACGCCCCCCATTCTCCCGCACCCGGCGCCCGGGGCGCGAACGCGGCCGACACGTACCATGTCCGACCGGTTACCATCACCGTAAGTGACCGCATTAGGCCGTCAGAGTATTCGCGAAGTCGTGGCCCTCGTCACGCGGAGCTGGCAGCGTTGTTCTATGAGATGCACCATCGTGCCGCCCCATATCCTGGAGCGGGTCGCCGAGGCCGCCGAGGATCCGGCCCTCCGCGAGTCCGCCCGACGCTCCCTCACGATCAGTTCGGAACAGCGCGCCGCCCGCCGCGCGCTCACCATAGAGGCGCCCGCTCCCAGCGCGGACTTCACCGCCAAGCGCAGCGTCCACAACGCCCGCAACCAGGAGACCCTGCCGGGCGACAAGGCCCGCGACGAGGGCGCTCCCGCCACCGGCGACAAGGCCGTCGACCAGTCCTACGACTGGCTCGGCGTGACCTTCGACTTCTTCGAGGCCGCGTACCGGCGCGACTCGATCGACGGGGCCGGGCTGCGGCTCGTCTCCACCGTCCACTACGGCCGCTCGTACGAGAACGCGTTCTGGAACGGCGAGCAGATGGTCTACGGCGACGGGGACGGGCGGCTGTTCCTGGCGTTCACCGGCCCGCTCGACGTCACCGGCCACGAGCTCGTGCACGGCATCACGCAGTACACCGCCAACCTCGACTACCAGGGCCAGTCCGGGGCGCTCAACGAGTCGGTCTCCGACGTGTTCGGGTCGCTCGTCAAGCAGTGGCACCTCAAGCACACCGCCGACCGGGCCGACTGGCTGATCGGGCAGGGCCTGTTCGCCGAGGGCGTCAACGCCAAGGCGCTGCGCTCGATGAAGGAGCCCGGCACCGCGTACGACGACCCGCGCCTGGGCAAGGACCCGCAGCCCGGGCACATGAACGACTACGTCGAGACGCACAGCGACAACGGCGGCGTCCACATCAACTCGGGCATCCCCAACCGCGCGTTCTACCTCGCCGCCACCGCGATCGGCGGGAACGCCTGGGAAAAGGCCGGGCGGGTGTGGTACGACACGCTCACCGGGGGCAGGATCGAACGCACGACCGACTTCGCCGGGTTCGCCGCCGCCACGGTCGCCACCGCGGCCGGGCTCTACGGTGCCGGCGGCGCGGAGACCCGGGCGGTACGCGACGCCTGGGCGGGAGTGGGGGTGGCCGTCCCCCGGTGAGAGCGACGCAGCGCCGGGCCGGCCCGGACGGGCCGGCCGCACGGCCGCGAGGGCGAGCGGGAGAGACAGTTGAACGTGACAGTGGTCCGCAGCGGGGGCTTCGCGGGGATCGAGGTACGGGGACACGCCGACAGCGCCACGGATCCGCTGCTGGCCCGGCTGGTCGACCGGGTCGACCTGGCGGCGGTGCCGCCGCCCGGCCGGATCCCCGACCAGTTCCTGTACGAGATCGACATCGACGGGGACACCACCACCGTCGGGGAGGCCCAGTTACACGGCCCGCTGCGTGAACTGGTCCACCACGTCCTCGGCCAGGGCCCCTGACGGCACGCATGCCCGGCGGGGAGCCGCCGGCGGGCCCCGGCCGGGCCGGACCGCTGACGCCCCGCCCCGGGGCCGGAGAATCGCGAGGGCCCCGGCCGTGAGATCGTCACGGCCGGGGCCCGGGCATCGACCGCGCGCAGGGGTCTCACCGCGCGCGACCGGGTCTGGATTCCGCCCGCGCCCCCGCGCGGGCGCGAGCGGAACGCTCGTGCTCTCCCCGCGCCCCGTCGTGCGGGCCCGCCCGGGAGAAGATCTTTCGGCGGCGTCCGGGTCAGCCGGAGGCCGCGGTACGGGTCACGCGGTTGACGGCCGACAGCATGGCCTTGAGCGAGGCGGTGACGATGTTGCCGTCGATGCCCACGCCCCAGACCGTGGCGCCGTCCACGTCGCACTCGACGTACGCGGCGGCGCGGGCGTCGCCGCCGGCGCTCATCGCGTGCTCGGCGTAGTCCAGCACCCGCACGTTCACGCCGACGGTCGCCAGGGCCGACTCGAACGCCGACACCGGGCCGTTCCCGACGCCCTCGATCTCGCGGATCTCGCCGTCGATCCGGACGTCGCAGCTGAGCACGTCCTTCTCGTCCACCCGCGAGGTCGCGCGGTGCGCCAGCAGCCCGGCGCGCGGGCCGTTGGCCAGGAACTCGGCCTCGAAGATCTCCCACATCCGCTCGGGGGTGACCTCGCCGCCCTCGGAGTCGGTGTGCTCCTGCACCACCCGGGAGAACTCGATCTGCAGCCGCCGCGGCAGCTCCAGCGCGTGCTCGGTCTTCATGACGTACGCCACGCCGCCCTTGCCGGACTGGCTGTTGACCCGGATGACCGCCTCGTACGAGCGGCCCACGTCCTTGGGGTCGATCGGCAGGTACGGGACCTCCCAGGTGTACGCGTCGACCGGCGTCCCGGCCCGCTCCGCGTCCCTCGCCAGGTGGTCGAAGCCCTTGTTGATCGCGTCCTGGTGGGAGCCGGAGAACGCGGTGTAGACCAGGTCGCCGCCGTACGGGTGCCGCTCGTGCACCGGCAGCTGGTTGCAGTACTCGACGGTGCGGCGGATCTCGTCGATGTCGGAGAAGTCGATCATCGGGTCGACGCCCTGGGTGAACAGGTTCAGCCCCAGCGTGACCAGGCAGACGTTGCCGGTCCGCTCGCCGTTGCCGAACAGGCAGCCCTCGATCCGGTCGGCGCCCGCCATGTAGCCCAGTTCGGCGGCGGCCACGGCGGTGCCGCGGTCGTTGTGCGGGTGCAGCGACAGGATGACCGAGTCCCGGTACGCCAGGTTGCGGTTCATCCACTCGATCTGGTCGGCGTAGACGTTCGGGGTGGCCATCTCGACGGTGGCCGGCAGGTTGACGATGACCTTCTTGTCCGGGGTCGGCTTCCACACGTCGTTGACGGCGTTGCAGACCTCGACCGCGTACTCCAGCTCGGTGCCGGTGAACGACTCCGGCGAGTACTGGAAGAAGATCTCCGTGTCGCCCATGTCCTCGGCCAGCTTGGCGCACAGCTTGGCGCCCTCGACGGCGATCGCGGTGATCCCGTCGCGGTCCTGGCCGAACACCACGCGCCGCTGGAGCGTGCTGGTGGAGTTGTACAGGTGGACGATCGCCTGCTTGGCGCCGCGTACCGACTCGAAGGTCCGCTCGATCAGCTCCGGCCGGGCCTGGGTCAGGACCTGGATCACCACGTCGTCGGGGATCCGGCCCTCCTCGATGATCTGCCGGACGAAGTCGAAGTCGGTCTGGCTGGCCGCCGGGAACCCGACCTCGATCTCCTTGTAGCCCATCCGTACCAGCAGCTCGAACATCCGCAGCTTGCGCTGGGAGTCCATCGGGTCGATGAGCGCCTGGTTGCCGTCGCGCAGGTCGACCGCGCACCAGCGCGGCGCCTCGGTGATCACCTTGTCCGGCCAGGTGCGGTCGGCCAGCTTGACCGGCGCGAACGGGCGGTAGCGCTCGAAGGGCATGCCGGAAGGGGTCTGCTGCGGGTACATCCGTGGAGTTCCTCTGCTCTCGGTCCTGCGGCCGGCGTTCACGCCGGGGTGCTCACGCACGGCTGTTTCCCGCAGCGAGGGTGCCGACCGTTATAGGGCCCCGCTGCGGCCGCTAAGGAGGAGCAGCTCACGCAACACGCCTGTCAAGGTAACAGATGGATCTCCGGATTCAGAAACCGTGTCTCGCGGATTGAGACGGAACACGGCCGTCACCGGCGTGCCGTGAGACACACCCGTGACGGCCGCGCCCGTTCTCCGTGCCTGCGTGCCTGCGCTCCGTGCCCGGCTACACCGCCAGCAGGCGCTTCACGTTCTCGTCGCGCAGGTCCTCGGCCGTCCCCGCGTGCCGGACGGCCCCGCCCTCGATGATCACGAACCGGTCGGCCAGCCGCAGCGCCAGCTCCAGGTACTGCTCGACCAGCAGCACCGCGAGCCCGCCCTCCTTGTTGAGCCGCTCCACCGCCGCCTCGATCTCGGCCACGATGGACGGCTGGATGCCCTCGGTGGGCTCGTCCAGGATCAGCATCCGGGGCCGGGTGACCAGCGCCCGCGCGATCGCGAGCTGCTGCTGCTGGCCGCCGGACAGGAACCCCGCCCGGCGCCCCAGCAGCTCCTTGAGCCGCGGGAAGACCTCCAGCGCCTCCTCGATCGCGCCCCTGTCCCGGTGCCGCGACGCCTCCAGCGTGACCTGGAGGTTCTCGAACACGGTGAGCTGCGGGAACGTCTCGTGGCCCTGCGGAACGTACCCCATGCCGCGGCGCACCCGCTCGTGCGTGGGCAGCCGGGTGACATCCGCGCCGTCGAACACCACCGACCCCGCCGCGGGGCCCAGCACGCCCATGATCGCGTTCAGCAGCGTGGTCTTGCCGACGCCGTTGCGGCCCATCACGCACATCAGCGTCCCGGCGGGGATCTCCAGGTCCACCCCGAACAGCACCCGGGCCCGCCCGTACGCGGCCTCCAGCCCGCTGACCTTCAGCAACGCCTCGCCACTCACGCTGTGCCCCCCGTTCGCCTCCGGGACGCCTTCAGGCACCGCCTTCCCTCCTCGCTCGTACCTCGCTCGTCAGTCCAGGCGGCGCCGCGCCCCTCCGGCTCACTCACGATGTGCCCCCCGTTCGCCTCCAGGGCGCCTTCAGGCACCGCCTTCCCTCCGGCTCACTCATGCGGCCTCCTCCCTGGAACGGCCCAGGTAGACCTCCTGGACGCGGGGGTCGGCCTGGACGGCGGCCACGTCGCCCTCCATCAGGACGGTGCCCTCGTGCAGGACCGTGACCTGGGAGGCGTACCGGCGCAGGAACTCCATGTCGTGCTCGACGACGATCACCGTGTGGTCCTTGGCGATCTCGGTGAGCAGCTCGCCGGTGCGCTCCCGCTCGTCCTGGCTCATCCCGGCCACCGGCTCGTCCAGGAGCAGCAGCCGCGGGCCCTGGGCGATCAGCATCCCGATCTCCAGCCACTGGCGCTGGCCGTGCGAGAGCACCCCGGCGGGCCGGTCGGCCAGCGCGCCCAGCCCGATGGTGTCGAGCGCGGCCGCGACCGGGCCGGAGATCCCGCGCCGCTGCCGCAGCAGGGTCGGCAGCGGGCGGCGGAACCCGGCGGCCAGATCGAGGTTCTCGACGACGGTCAGCTCCTCGAAGACGACCGACGTCTGGAACGTGCGGCCGATCCCCAGCCGGACGATCCGGTGCTCCTTCCGTCCGGTCAGCTCGGTCCCGGCGAACCGGACGGAGCCGGCCGCCGGCCGGGTCAGCCCGGTGATCACGTCGATGAGGGTGGTCTTGCCCGCCCCGTTCGGCCCGATCAGGAACCGCAGCTCGCCCTGCTCGACGGTCAGGTCGATCCCGCCGATCGCCCGGAACCCGTCGAACACGACCTCCAGCCCGCGAATCTCCAGCAGAGCGCTCATGCTGTGTTCCCCGTTCGCCTCCGGGGCGCCTTCAGGCACCGCCTTCCCTCCTCGCTCGTACCTCGCTCGTCAGTCCAGGCGGCGCCGCGCCCCTCCGGCTCACTCATTGCTGTGTTCCCCGTTCGCCTCCAGGGCGCTTTCAGGCACCGCCTTCCCTCCGGCTCACTCATGCGGGGACCTCCTCCTTCACCTTCGGCGGTACGGGCGCCGCGGCCAGGGCGCGGCGGCGGGCCACGGTGTCGCGGGCCTGCTCGTACAGGCCCACGGCGCCCTTGGGGGCCAGGGTCATGACCAGGATGAACAGGGCGCCCTGGAGGTAGAGCCAGCCGCCCGCCCACTCCTCGCTGAACGAGGTCTTGGCGTAGTTCATGACGACGGCGCCCAGGATGGCGCCGGCCAGCGCGTACCGGCCGCCGACCGCGACCGCCACGACCAGCTCCAGGGACGGCACCACGCCCAGCAGCGACGGCGAGATGATGCCGACGACCGGGACGAACAGGGCGCCCGCCAGCCCGGCCATGCCCGCCGAGATCGCGAACGTGATCGTCTTGACCGTGGCCGGGTTGTAGCCGAGGAACCTGACCCGGTCCTCGCCGTCCCGCACCGCCACCAGGAGGCGGCCGAAGCGGCTCTTCACCAGCTGCCGGGCGCCCAGGTAGAGGACGCCGAGCACGATCGCGGTGACGAAGTACATCGTGCGCTGGGTGCTCTCGGCCTCGGGGTCGCGGCCGAAGAAGTCGTAGAAGTTGGTCATGCCGTTCGTGCCGCCGGTGAGTCCCTGCTGACCGACCAGCAGGATCACGAACGCGGCGGCGAGCGCCTGGGTGAGGATCGCGAAGTACGCGCCGCGCACCCGCTGCCGGAACACCAGCGTTCCGAGCACCACGGCGATCAGGACCGGTACGACGATGACCGCCGCGAGGGCGAACGCCGGGTTCCCGAACGGCTTCCACAGCGCCGGCAGCTGCTCGACGCCGCTCCAGACCATGAAGTCGGGCAGGTCGCCGCCGGCGTCGTGCAGCTTCAGGTACATCGCCATCGCGTAGCCGCCGAGGCCGAAGAACACGCCCTGGCCGAGGGTGAGCATCCCGCCCTGGCCCCAGGCGAGGCCGATGCCGAGCGCGGCGATGGCGAAGCAGAGGTACTTGGCCAGCTCGTCCAGCCGGAACGCCGGCAGCGCCAGCGGCGCGACCACCAGCAGGAGCAGCGAGACCAGGGCGAACAGCGCGTAGCCGCGCATCCGGGCGCTCATGTCAGCGCCCTCGTCCGCAGCACGAACATGCCCTGCGGCCGGATCTGGAGGAACGCGATGATCACCGCGAAGACGATGACCTTGGCCAGGCTGGCGTCGGTCCAGAACTCGGCGAACGAGTTGAGCATCCCGAGCGCGAACGCGGCGATCACCGCGCCGCGCAGCTGGCCGAGCCCACCGGCCACCACGACGAGGAACGCGTCCACGATGTAGTACGTGCCGAGCGAGGGCCCGACCGGGCCGATCAGCGTCAGCGCGACCCCGGCGACGCCGGCCAGGCCGGAGCCGATGAAGAAGGTGAGCTGGTCGACGCGGCCGGTCGCCACGCCGCTGCACGCGGCCAGCTCGCGGTTCTGCATGACCGCGCGCATCCGGCGGCCCTGCGCCGAGCGGGACAGGTAGAGCCAGATCCCGATCACGCAGGCTACGGCGAGGGCCATGATGAACAGCCGCGAGTACGGCAGGCTCGCCCCCATCACCTCGATCCGGCCGGTGAGCCAGCCCGGCGCCGTGACCTGGACGTTCGGCGCGCCGAAGATGTCGCGGGCGGCCTGCTGCAGGACGAGGCTGACGCCCCAGGTGAGCAGCAGCGTGTCGAGCGGCCGCCCGTAGAAGTGCCGGATGGCGGTGCGCTCGAGGACCCAGCCGAGGCCTCCCGCCAGGAGGAAGGCGACCGGCAGCGCGACCAGCACGGCCTGCGTGCCGGCCCAGTCCTGGAGCATGTACGCGGTGTACGCGCCGGCCATGATGAACTCGCCGTGCGCCATGTTGATGACGCCCATCTGGCCGAACGTGAACGTGAGGCCGAGCGCGATCAGCAGCAGCACCGCGCCGATGCTGAGCCCGATCGGCAGCTGGTTGAGCAGTGATTCCACGGTGACCCTCCTCAGGAGAGCCCGGTGGCCCAGGGGTAGGACTTCAGGTAGGGGTCGGGCTTGATCGGCTCCTTGGAGCTCCACACCTCCTTGATCAGGCCGTCCTGCTGGACGATCCCGATCCGGGCGGTCTTGTGGACGTGCTGGGTGGCGCCGTCGATGGTGACCTTGCCCTCGGGCAGGTCGAGCGAGATCCCTGCGGCGGCCTTCTTCACGGCCGCCACGTCCGTGCTGCCGGCCTTCTTGACGGCCTCGGCCCACAGGTGCACGGCGTTGTAGCCGGCCTCCATCGGGTCGGACGTGACCGCGCCCTTGTGCTTGGCCTGGAACGCCTTGACGAACTGCTCGTTCCGCTGGCCCTCGGTGGTCTGGTAGTAGTTCCAGGCCACCGGCTGCCCGGCGATGTTCGCGACGCCGATTCCCTTGACCTCCTCCTCGGCGATGCTCACCGACATCACCGGGAGGTTCTGCGCGCCGAATCCGGCGCTCTTGAGCTGCTTGAAGAACGCGACATTGCTGTCGCCGTTGAGCGTGTTGAACACCGCGTCCGGCTTTGCCTGGCTGATCTTATTGACCAGCGTGCTGTATTCGGTGTGGCCGAGCGGGGTGTACTCCTCGCCCATGACCTGCATTCCGTTGGCCGCCGCGTACGCCTTGATGATTTTGTTCGCGGTGCGCGGGAAGACGTAATCGCTGCCGACCAGATAGATCTTCTTCTTGCCCTTTTCCTTGAGATAGTCGAGGCCGGGCACGATCTGCTGGTTGGTGGTGGCGCCGGTGTAGAAGATGTACGGCGAGCTCTCCAGCCCCTCGTACTGGACGGGGTACCACAGCAGCGCCTTGTTGCGTTCGAAGACCGGCAGCATGGCCTTGCGGCTGGCCGAGGTCCAGCCGCCGAAGACGGTCGCGACCTTGTCCTTCTTGATGAGCTTCTGGGCCTTCTGGGCGAACGTGGGCCAGTCGGAGGCGCCGTCCTCCACCACCGGCTCCAGCTTCTTGCCGAGGACCCCGCCCTTGGCGTTGATCTCCTCGATGGCCAGCATCTCGGAATTCTTGACGGTGACCTCGCTGATCGCCATCGTGCCGCTCAGCGAATGCAGGACACCGACCTTGATGGTGTTTCCGGAAGCACCGCCGGCGCTCGATACATCACCGGATTCGCCGCCACACGCGGTCAGCAGGGCCGCCGGCAGTGCCAGCGCCAGCCCCAAAGGCCGCCAGAATGATTTCCGCAACGGTGACTCCTCACAGAACATGCCCCCGGAACAGCGTTTTCTGTGACAAGTCTCCGGAAATAGATTTCTGCCTCGCGACCGCCGTGTTACAAGAGGTTTACGAAGATCTCACCGGGCCGGCGGCGGCCCGTGAGCCGCCGCCGGCCGCAGTCGTGCGAGGTCGGGCGAGGTCAGCGCGCGGCGCCCTCGGTGGTCATGATGACGCCGAGCGCGTGCGCGTGCGACATCCCCAGCAGGTGGGCGACGCGGTGCAGGGTCTGCCGCTCGGCGTCGCTCAGCGGGCCGTCGGCCAGCGCGACGCGGGCGGCCTGCGCCAGGAACCACTCCTTGGCCTCGTTCGCGAGCTGCGCGCCCGCCGCCGAGACCTGCTCCTCCAGGTACGGCTGCTGGAGGCCCAGGTCGCTCTGGACGCCCGAGTCGTCGAAGCGCGCCTCGCCGTACCCCCGCACGGCGTCCACGGCCCTCGCGCGGGACGCGGCGTCGGACGGGTCGCCCGCGCGCAGCACCAGGGCGGCGGCGGCCCGCATCCCGGCCGGCAGCGCGGCGGCCATCTGCTGCGCGGTCGGCGAGCGGAGCGCCGCGGTGGTGAAGCGCGACCGGCAGGTCCGGCACTCGGCGACCTCGCCGACCTTGCCGAGCGGGACCACCGGCAGGAAGAACAGCGTGAACCAGCGCCGCCCCGCGCGGTGCCGGTACGCGCGGTCGCCGCCGCAGTGGGGACAGTAGAACGTTCCCTCGCCGAGGGTCCGGTAGAAGACCGACAGGCCGAAGATGAGCAGCACCGGATCTCTCCTCCCATAACGGGCTTCCCTCCAAAGTACCGATCCCCCGTCCCGCCGCGCCCGTCCCGCCGCGCCCGACCCGCCGCGCACGGGCGCGCCCCGTACGCTGGCCACATGACTGGTGATCAGGGTGCCGGGGAGGAGCGGGCGGGCGGCGCCGCGGGCCCGCCGCCGCCGGAGGGCGCCCGTCCCGCCGGCGGCGGCTGGACGGCGCCGGGGGCCGGGGCGGAGGCGTACGAGGGCCGGGCGGGCGCGCGCCCGGGGTTCCTGCCGCCGGCCGAGGAGCGCCCCTACGGCCATCCCGCGTGGGGACCGCCCCCGCCGCCCGAGCCCGCGGGCCAGGGGAACGTGTGGAACATCGCCGTGGTCCTGTCCTCGGTGCTGCTGCTGGTCTCGGCGTTCCTGCCCTGGGCCGAGGCGCGGATCGCGGTCGACATCTTCGGCCGGACGCTCAGCCGGGACCTGGGGACCGTGATCGGGATCGAGGCGGACGGCATGGTCGCGGCCGTCCCCGTGCTGGCGCTGGTCGCGGCGGGCATGGCGCTGTGGGGCGTCGTCGGCCGCGACGACCGGATCTCCGCGCTGGGCGCCGTTCCGGGCGCGCTGTCCCTGCTGGTGTGCGTGCTGTTCGTGCTGCGGCTCGGCGACCTGAAGGAGCGCATCGCGGACGAGAGCCTCACGGTGGGCTACGAGGTCGCGGTGGTGACCGGCTGGTACCTCGCCGTCGCCATGTCCCTGCTGATCATCGGTTTCGCCCTGGCGCGCCCGCTGGCGGCCCGCATGGGCGCGCCCCGCCGCGACCGCGAAACGCCGCCCCCGCACCCCGACCAGCCGTACACCGGCGCGCCGCAGCCCGACCAGCCGTACGGTGGTCGGCCGCCCAGCGAGCAGCCGTACGCCGGCCAGCCGCAGGCGGAGCAGCCGTACGGCCGCGCGCCACAGGCCGAGCAGCCGCAGAGCGGCCAGGAGGACCGGCCCGACGCCGGCCCGGCGCACGGCGACGAGCCGCAGGGCGAGCGGCCGAGGGGGGCCGAGGGCTAGTCGAAGCCGAGGCGGCGGAGCTGCTTGGGGTCGCGCTGCCAGTCCTTGGCGACCTTGATCCGGAGGTCGAGGAAGACCTTGGTGCCGAGCAGCGCCTCGATCTGCTTGCGGGCGCGGGTGCCGACGTCGCGCAGCCGCGCCCCCTTGGTGCCGATGACGATGGCCTTCTGGCTGGGGCGCTCGACGAACAGGTGCGCGTACACGTCGATGAGGTCCTCGCGGCCCTCGCGGGGCGCCATCTCGTCCACGACGACGGCGATCGAGTGCGGCAGCTCGTCCCGGACGCCCTCCAGCGCGGCCTCGCGGATCAGCTCGGCGACCAGGACCTGCTCGGGCTCGTCGGTGAGATCGCCCTCCGGGTAGAGCGCGGGCCCCTCGGGCAGGTGCTTGATCAGCAGGTCGGCGACAACGTCCACCTGGAAGCCGTCCTGGGCGGAGCAGGGCACGATGTCGGCGAAGTCCCCCAGCTCGGACACGGCGGCGAGCTGCTCGAGGACGCGCTCGGGCGGCACGAGGTCGGTCTTGGTGACGATCGCCACGACCGGGGTCTTCTTGACGTTGGCCAGCTCCCGGGCGATGAAGCGGTCGCCGGGGCCGACGTTCTGGTCGGCCGGCACGCAGAAGCCCAGGACGTCCACCTCGGTGAGGGTGGAGCGCACCAGGCTGTCGAGGCGCTCGCCCAGCAGCGTCCGGGGCCGGTGCAGGCCGGGGGTGTCGACCACGATCAGCTGCGCGTCGGGGCGGTGCACGATGCCGCGGATCGCCCGGCGGGTGGTCTGCGGCCGGCTGCTGGTGATCGCCACCTTCGTGCCGACCAGCGCGTTCATCAGCGTCGACTTGCCGACGTTCGGCCGCCCGACGAAGCACGCGAACCCGGACCGGTGTGTCGTCTCTCCCAGCGATGTCACGCTGTCAATTGTCGCGTACGCGGCGGACGGATCGGTCACGCGGCCGGGTCGCCGAGCGCCCGCAGCGAATCGGCGGCGATCGTCCGCCACGCCGAAGCCCCGATCCGGGCGGCGATCCCGGCCGCGTGCCGGTAGTGCGCGGCGGCCTCGGCGGGGCGGCCCAGGAAGAGCGCCAGGTCCCCCAGCGTCTGCGCGGCCGGGCCGAGCGTCACCACGGCGGTGCCGCCGCCCGCGATGTGGTCCCGGTACGGCAGCAGCCCCGCGTACGCCTCGGCGGCCGTCTCCGGGTCCTCCAGCACGATGGCGCGGCGGCCCCGGACCGCCATGACGAGGTCGTAGAAGTAGTCGAGCCGGACCGGCCCGGCGCCGCGGGCCGCCCGGCGGGCCTCGGCGGTACGGCCCGCGCCGGCGAGGGCGAGCGCGTACAGGTCGGCGGTGCCGCCCACGTGCGGCCAGCGGTCGCGGAGCCAGCGGGCCTGCTCCACCAGCTCCCCGGCCCGGCCCTGGATCAGCCGCAGGCAGAAGATCCCGAGGAACGCCATGCCGCGCTCGCTGCTCCAGATCCGGGCGCCGATGGCCGCGGCGACCTCCTGGTAGGCCTTCTCGGCGTCCCCGAACCGGGCGGCGAACGCGTGCCCGAGCGCGTCGTACCAGCCGGCGATCATGCCGAGCAGCGGCAGCCCGTACTGCTCGGCGAGCCGGATGCCCTCCGCGCGGTGCCGCCGGGCGGCGTCCAGGTCGAGCCCGGCCAGCAGCGACTGCTGGAGCTGGAGGTGCGCGAGGACGCGGTACATGCCGAGGTCGTGGGCGGTGGCGAGGTCGAGCAGCTCGGCGGCCAGCGCGCGCCGCTCGGCGGCCGCGCCCGCGCCGCGGTAGCCGTTGATGTAGCGGCCGTTCAGCGCGACGGCCAGCAGCTCGGGGCGGTCCAGCCCGCGGGCGAGGCGGACGGCCTCGTCGGCGGCCGCGACGCACCGGTCGTCCTGCTCGCCCTCCAGCTCGATGGCGAGGGTGGTGAGGAGCCGTACCCGCAGCTCGGGGTCGTCGCCCAGGTGGGCCAGCGCCTCCTCGGCGGCCTCGATGACCTCCGAGTCGATCGACCCGTACTCGCGGCTGGTCCACAGCGTCGGCACGTCGAACGCGACGATCACGCGGGCCAGCAGCCGGGCGTCGCCGAACGCGCGGGCCGGGCCCAGCGCAGCGGAGCGGCGGGCGCGGGCCTCGACGACGTCCCCGGCCAGAGCGGCGGCCCGGATCGCGGCGGCCTCGGGTTCCAGCCATGCGCCGCCGCCCTGGGCGCGCAGCGTCCCGGATGCGGCGATCCACAGGTCGGCCGCCGCGCGGTGCGCGAACCTGGCCTCGGCCGCCTCCGCCGCGAGCCGGGCGTAGCGGACGGCCTTGCCCGGGTCGGCGCCGCCGGTCTCCAGATGGTGGTGGGCGATCGCGGTGACCTCGCCGGGGCGGCGGCGTTCCAGCGCGGCGGCGACACGGCCGTGCAGCCGGGTGCGGCGGGCCCGCGAGAGCCCGGTGTAGAGGGTGTCGCGGACGAGCGCGTGCGCGAACCCGATCCGGCCCGGTCCCGGCTCGGTCAGCAGCCCGGCGGTGACCCCCGCGTCGACGGCGTCCAGCACGGCGTCCTCGCCGCCGGCGATGTCGGCGAGCACGCCGACGTCGGCGTCGCGGCCGGCGACGGCGGCGTACCGCAGGACGGCCTGCGCGGACTCCGGGAGCCGGCCGATCCGGTGCCGCAGCACGTCGCCCACCCCCGCCGGGACGAGCCGGGTCGCGGCGCGCGGGCCCTCGGCGTCCAGCAGCCGGGCGGTCTCGCGGGTGAAGAACGGGTTGCCGCCGGTGCGCTCGGCGATCGCGGCCAGCTCGCCGGGGCCGACCTCGGCGGCGCAGGTGGCGCGGACGAGGGCGGCCACGTCGGCGGCGGGCAGCCCGGCCAGCTCGACGCGCAGCGGCTCGTGCCGGGCGAGGGCGGCGAGCGTGCCGGTGAGGCGTTCGGGCGCCTCGGTCTGCCGGAACGTCCCCACCAGCAGGACGGGCCGGTCCCGCAGCCGGGTGGGGAGGGCGGCCAGGAGAGCGAGCGTCTCCTCGTCCGCCCAGTGCAGGTCCTCCAGGACCAGCAGCAGCGGCGTCCGGTCCGCCAGGCCGGCCAGGTAGTCGCCGACGGCGCGGTGCAGGCGGAACCGGGCCGTCGTTATGTCCGGAGTGGTGCCGGGAGTGATGCCGGGAGCGCTGCCGGAAGTGGTGCCGGGGGCCGTGGCGGCGTCGGACAGCAGCGGGGCGAGCCGCGCGGCGAGGTCGGCGGGCGGCGGCCCGGCGGCGGCCAGCTCGCGCAGCAGCTCGGCCCAGGGCCAGGCGGCCGGGGCGCCGCCGGTCTCGGGCGCGCGGCCCCAGCCGGCGGTCCAGCCCTCTTCGGCGAGCGTGCGGGCGAGCCGTTCGGCCAGGGAGGTCTTGCCCATTCCGGCGTCGCCGCCGACGAGGGCGAGCGCGCACCGGCCGCCGGCCGCGTCCCGGGCCGCGGCGGCCAGCCGTCGCAGCTCGTCGCCGCGGCCGACGAACGGCGGCTCCGCGGCGGCCGCCGGCGCGGGCTCGGGCGCGACGCGCAGCCGCGGGCGGGCGCTGAGCCCGGGCGCCTGCGCGAGGATGTCGGCCTCCAGGGCGCGCAGCGCCGGGCCTGGGTCCACGCCCAGTTCCTCCGCCAGGGTCGCGCGGGCCTGCCGCAGCGCGGCCAGCGCGTCGCCCTGCCGCGCCGACCGGTAGAGCGCGAGGGCCAGCAGCCGCCAGGCCTCCTCGCGCAGCGGATGGGCCGCCGCGTGGGCCTCCAGGTCCGGTACGGCCTCGGCGGCGGCGCCCAGCCGCAGCATCGCCTCGGCGCGGCGCTCCACGGCGGTGCGGCGGCGCTCGTCCAGCCGGCCGGCCTCGGTGGCCGCCCAGGGCAGGTCGGCGAACTCGGCGTACGCCGGGCCCCGCCACTCCCCCAGCGCCTCCTCGGCCGCCGCGCGGGCGCCCGCGGGATCGCCGGCCGCCAGCCGTTCACCGGCCCGGTCGACCAGGGTGTCGAACCGCCAGACGTCCGCGCCGTCGTCCGGGAGCCGCAGCGCGTACCCCGGCGGCGCCGTGACCAGGACGCGGGCGGGCGTGCGCGGCGGGCGGTCCGGCTCCAGCGCGCGCCGCAGGTGCGACACGAACGACTGGAGGCCGGCGGCGGCGCGCGGCGGGGCCCCGCCCGGCCACAGGTCCCCGACCAGCGTGCCCGCGGGGACCATCGCGCCGCGGGCGACCACCAGCCTGGCCAGCACGGACCGCTGGCGGGGGCCGCCGAGGTCGACGGCGGCCCCGTCCAGCGAGGCCTCGAAGGTCCCGAGCGCGCGCACGTTCGCCATGTCCCGGCCAGCCTAAACCGGGACATGGCGAACCCTCCGGGGACCCCTGCGGGCTCAGACCCGCGACGGTTCCCGCGGCGCGGACCCGGCCGTGGGGGCGGCCGGGCCGGCGCCGTGCGCGCCGTGCGCGTCGATCACGGGCAGCACCCGGGCCAGCGGGCGCGGGAGCCACCAGTTCGCCCGGCCGAGCAGCGCCATCGTCGCCGGTACGAGCACCAGCCGCACGACGGTGGCGTCCAGCGCGACCGCGACGGCCAGCCCCACCCCCATCTGCTTGATCACCAGCCCGGGGTCCAGCGCGAAGCCGAGGAAGACCGCCACCATGATCAGCGCCGCGCTGGAGATCACCCGGCCGGTGACGGCCAGCCCGGTCGACACCGACCCGTGCGCGTCGCCGGTGCGCAGCCACTCCTCGCGGACCCTGGAGAGCAGGAACACCTCGTAGTCCATCGAGACGCCGAACAGCACCGCGAACATCAGCAGCAGGATGAAGCTCGACACCGGCACGGCGTGCGGCAGGCCGAGCAGCCCGGCGCCCCACCCCCACTGGAACACGGCGGTCAGCACGCCGTACGCGGCGCCGATCGACAGCAGGTTCATCGCGGCCGCCTTGAGCGGCGCCAGCAGCGACCTGAAGACGATCATCAGCATCAGGAACGAGGTCGCCACCACGGCCCCGATGACCGGCCAGAGCCGCTCGTCCAGGACCCGGCTGAGGTCCACGTACGCGGCGGTCAGCCCGGTGATCTCCGCGCCGGGCGGCAGCACGTCCGCGCGCACCCGGTCGACGACGCCGGTGGCGCGCTCGTCCTGCGGCCCGTACGCGGGCGTCACCACCAGCACGGCGGCGCTCCGGTCCGGCGCGAGCAGCGGCGGCGCCACCTGGACGATCCCGGGCGTCGCCGCCAGATCCCGCCGGAGGCCCGCCGTGTCCGGGGACTCGCGCAGGTCGACGGCCACGAGCAGCGGGCCGTTCGCGCCCGCGCCGTACGACTCGGCCACCAGGTCGTACGCCTTGCGGACGGTGTTGGACTCCGGCTCGCTGCTGGCGTCGCTCGGCCACGTCCGCATCCCCAGCGCGGGCGCGGCCAGCGTGAGCATCAGCACGAGCGCCGCCAGCAGCCACGCCCACGGGTGCCGCCCCACGTGATCCGCCCACCGCCGCACGCGCGGCGACTCGGTGGCGATCGGCGCCCCCTCGGCGCGGTCCCGCTTGCGGAGCACGCGGCGCCCCGCCAGCCCCAGCACGGCGGGCAGCAGCGTCACCGCGCTCGCGACCGTCGCCGCCACCACGATCCCGGTCGCGAACCCCATGGTCATGAACACCGGGATGCGCGACAGCACCAGCCCGCACAGGGCCAGCAGCACCGTGAACCCGGCGAACAGCACCGACAGGCCCGCGGTCGCGTTCGCCCGGCCCGCCGCCTCCGGCACCGGCAGCCCCTCGGCCAGCCCCTCCCGGTGCCGGGTCAGGACGAACAGCGCGTAGTCGATCCCGACCCCGAGACCGGTCATCACCGCCAGGGTCGGGGCCGTCGTCGCCACGTTCGCGAACGCCGCCAGCACCGTGATCCCCGACACCCCGGCGCCGAGGCCGGCCAGCGCCACCGCCAGCGGCAGCCCGGCCGCGACCACCGATCCGAACGCCAGCAGCAGGATCACCAGCGCCGCGACCACCCCGACCGCCTCGGCGAGCCCGCCGGGCGCGGTCACGTTCTCGGGCACCTGGCCGCCGAACTCCACCTGGTGGCCCGACCCCGCCAGCCCCTGCGTGGCGGAGCGCAGGCGGTCCAGGGTCTCGCCGGGCGCCAGATCGGTCACGGGGACGTCGTACCGGACCGTGATCAGCGACGTCGCGCCGTCCCGGCTCGGCACCGCCGGATCGACCGCGCTCACGTGCGGCAGCCCGGCCAGGCGCTCCCGCGCGGCCGCCACCCCGTCCTGGTCGACCCGTCCACCGTCCTTGTGGACGACCACCCGAGCGTCGGCCCCCGACAACGCGGGGAACCGCTCCGCCAGCAGATCCGCCGCCCGCTGGGACCCCGTACCGGCGAGCCTGTAGTCGTCGTGCAGGTCGCCGCCCGCCACGGCGGCCACCCCGCCCACCGCGCCCACGACCAGCACCCAGGCCACGATGAACCGCCAGGGCCGCAGCGCCGCGGCCCTCCCCAGGCGGTACAGAAGACGAGACATCAGCTTCCCCTATTGCAGGTCTCCGTTGACGCCCCCAGGCTGTCTCGCCCCTCTTGGCGGCCGCTTGCCGCTCGCTTGCGGCCCGTACCGACCCCGCCGCAAGCGCAGGTCAGTGCTTTCCTAGAACTCTCCCGGTGCTCTCCGCGCGGAGTGGGGCCGTAGGCTTGCCCCGTGAACGACGTGAACCCCGAGGACGCCAAGATCATCACCCTCGCCCGGTCGTCCCGCGCCCGCGCCGGGGCCGCCGAGGGCGCCGCCGTACGCGACGAGACCGGCCGCACCTACGCCGCCACCACCGTCGACCTGCCCTCGCTGAAGCTGACCGCCCTCCAGGTCGCGGTCGCCATGGCCGTCTCCAGCGGCGCCGAGGACCTGGAGGCCGCCGCCGTGGTCACCGCCGAGGACACCGCCCGCGAGTCGGACGTGGCCGCCGTCCGCGACCTCGGCCCCAAGGCCCCCGTGCTCGTCGCCGGCCCCGACGGGTCGCTGCGCGGCACGCTCGCCTGAGCGCTCAGGGAGCCGCCCGGACGGCCTTCCGGGCGCGTTCGAGCTGGAACGCCTCCAGCTTGCCGACCGCCCCCGCCGCGAGCCGCTCCATCGGCGCCCCCGCCGTGCCCGCGCCGGCCGCCGCCAGGATCAGGAGATCGTTGCGGGACCGTACGAACACGACGTTCAGCGCGGTCCCGCCCCTCCCGTCCCCGAAGGTGGCGCCCACCGCGTCCCGCGCGCCCTCCGGCCGCTCCAGCCGGGACCGTTCGAGAACCCGGCCGCCGTTCGGGATCCCGGGGCAGCCGGCCAGCGCCGTACGGGCCCGCGCGACGAACCGGGACGCCCGCCCCGGCGGGAGCCGGAACACGTGCTCGGCCAGCGACGCCGGCGGGTCCTGCCGGTAGAAGGCCGCGTGCGCCTCCCGCGCGCCGTGCGCCCCGCGCAGCCCGCCCTCCCGCAGGTCCGCCAGGCGCAGCAGCCGCGCGCACTGCGCGTCGTCCGGATCCAGCCCCGCGAAGACCTCGCCGTCCTCGGCGGGCACGAACCCGCCCGCCACCTCCTGCTGCGACAGCACGGCCCGGGCCATCGCCGCCGGACCCGGCGGGCGCGCGGCGGCCTCACGGACCTCCTCGGCGGGCCTGCCGCAGCTCTTGACCAGCACGAGCGCGACCGCCCCGGCCACGGCCAACCGCACGATGCCTGCCATGCCCGCCTTGTTCCCGGAGAGTGACGACTAAACACGCAGGGTCACCGCACGGGATCACGGGGAATCACGGAGAACGGTGCGCCCCCTGGCCCGCCTCGGCGCCCTCACCGGACGGCTCGGGCAGCCGGTGCACCAGCACCGTCCCGATCCGGTTGCGCCGCCCCGCGATGCTCTCGGCCCGCAGCGACAGCCCCGCCACCTCCGCCGTCGAACCCTCGATCGGGACCCGGCCCAGCGCGTGCGCCAGCAGCCCCCCGACCGTCTCGACGTCCTCGACCTCGATCTCCGCCCCGAACAGCTCCGCGACGTCCTCCACCGGCAGCCGCGCCGTCACCCGGGCGGTGGAGTCGTCCAGCCACTCCACCCGCGGCGTCTCCACGTCGTACTCGTCGGTGATCTCCCCGACGATCTCCTCCAGGATGTCCTCGATCGTGACCAGCCCGGCGGTGCCGCCGTACTCGTCGATCACGATCGCCACATGGATCTGCCGCGCCTGCATCTCCCGCAGCAGCTCGTCGATCGGCTTGCTGTCGGGCACGTAGCTCGCCGGCCGCATCACCGACTCGACCGTCTCCACCGACTCGCCCTCGCGGTGCTCGTGGCTCCGCCGCACCACGTCCTTCAGGTACGCGATGCCGACCACGTCGTCCTCGTTCTCGCCCACCACCGGGATCCGCGAGAACCCGCTGCGCAGCGCCAGCGTCAGCGCCTGCCGCAGCGTCTTGCCGCGCTCGATGAACACGATGTCCGTGCGCGGCACCATGACCTCGCGCACCAGCGTGTCGCCCAGCTCGAAGACCGAGTGGATCATCTCCCGCTCGTCCGGCTCGATCAGGCTGCGCTGCTCGGCCAGGTCCACCAGGTCCCGCAGCTCCGCCTCCGACGCGAACGGCCCCTCCCGGAACCCCTTCCCCGGCGTCAGCGCGTTCCCCAGCGCGATCAGCAGCCGCGGCAGCGGCCCGAACACCCGGGTCACCGGATGGATCACCGCCGCGCCCGCCAGCGCGATCCGGTCGGCGTGCTGCAGCCCCAGCGTCCGCGGGCCCACCCCGACCGCCACGTAGCTCACCACGATCATGATCGCGGCGGCCACCACGTACGCCCGCCACGTCTCGTCCAGCCACGAGATGCACAGATCCGCGACGATCACCGTCGCGACCAGCTCGCAGCCGATCCGCAGCAGCAGCACCATGTTGAGGTAGCGCGCCGGATCGGCGACCACCGCCGCCAGCCGCGCCGCGCCGCGGCGCTCCTCCCGGACCAGCTCCTCGACCCGCACCCGGGACACCCGCGCCAGCGCCGCCTCGGTGCCCGCCAGCAGCCCGGCCAGGCACACCAGCCCGACCGCCAGCGCCAGCAGCCACCCCTGCGCGGAGCTCATGCCGCCCTCCGGTCCCCCCGCGCTCGGACGATCATCGCGGCCCGCGCTTCTCCTGCCAGGACTCCAGCAGGCCGGCCTGCAGGCCGAACATCTCCTTGTGCTCCTCCGGCTCGGCGTGGTCGTACCCGAGCAGATGCAGGATGCCGTGCGTGCACAGCAGCTCCAGCTCGTCCTCCCGGCCGTGCCCCGCCGTCGCCGCCTGCCGCTCCGCGACCGCCGGGCACAGCACCACGTCGCCCAGCAGCCCCGGGTCGACCTCGCCGTCCTCGTCCGAACCGCCCGACATGTGCCCGGGCCGCAGCTCGTCCATCGGGAACGCCAGCACGTCCGTCGGCCCCGGCTCGCCCATCCACTTCTCGTGCAGCTCGGTCATCGCGGCCTCGTCCACCAGCAGCAGCGACAGCTCCGCCAGCGGATGCACCCGCATCCCGTCCAGCACGTGCCGGGCCAGGGCCTCCAGCCCCTTCTCGTCGACCTCGGCGCCCGACTCGTTCAGCACCTCGATGCTCATATGCCCTAACGCCCCCGCTTACGGGACGCGTTGCGCGCCCCACCCTGCTTGATGTCGGGAACGCGGCTCTCGTCCCACCGGTTGTAGGCGTCCACGATGTCGGTCACCAGCCGGTGCCGCACGACGTCCTTGCTGTTGAGCCGGCAGAAGTGGATGTCCTCGACGCCCTCCAGGATGTCCTGGACCACCCGCAGCCCGCTCTGCGTACCGCCGGGCAGGTCCACCTGCGTCACGTCCCCGGTCACCACGACCTTCGACCCGAAACCGAGCCGCGTCAGGAACATCTTCATCTGCTCGGGCGAGGTGTTCTGCGCCTCGTCGAGGATGATGAACGAGTCGTTGAGCGTCCTGCCGCGCATGTACGCCAGGGGGGCGACCTCGATGGTCCCGGCGGACATCAGGCGGGGGATGGAGTCGGGGTCGACCATGTCGTGCAGCGCGTCGTACAAGGGCCGCAGGTACGGGTCGATCTTCTCGTAGAGGGTGCCGGGGAGGAAGCCCAGGCGCTCGCCCGCCTCGACGGCCGGGCGGGTCAGGATGATGCGGTTGACCTGCTTGTCCAGCAGGGCGCGGACCGCCTTGGCCATCGCCAGGTAGGTCTTGCCGGTGCCGGCGGGGCCGATGCCGAACACGATCGTGTGCTTGTCGATCGCGTCGACGTACCGCTTCTGGTTGAGCGTCTTCGGCCGGATGGTGCGGCCCCGGCTGGACAGCACGTCCAGGGTCAGCACCTCGGCCGGGCGCTCCTCGGTCTGGCCGCGCAGCATCGCCAGGCTCCGCTCGACCGCGTCGGGGGTGAGCTGGGTGCCGCCGCGGAGGAGATCGATCAGCTCGGCGAACAGCCGGGACACCAGTTCGGTCTCCGAGTCCGGGCCGGTCACCGTGATCTCGTTGCCGCGCACGTGGATGTCGCTGTGGAACGCGCGCTCGATGACGTGGAGCAACTCATCCCGGGAGCCCAGCAGGCTCACCATCGAATGGTCGTCCGGCACCACGATCTTGATCTGGGACCGCGGATCCGTCCGGTCACCGCGTCCCGCGTGAGTTGATTCGACCATCAGCCGGGCCTCGCGGCCTCTCCGACCTGCCTTCTGTCGCTCCGGTGTGTCCTGCTCCCTGTCCCTTCCAATGGTACTGGCCGCCCGTGCGGTCACGCCGCCGTATTTCCGCTCGCCCGCCCGGGGACGCGGCGCGCGGAACGGCGGGGCCGGCCGTCAGCCGGGCGGCCAGTTCAGGCCACGGCCGCCCAGGACGTGGGCGTGCACGTGGAAGACGGTCTGGCCGGCCTGGGCACCGGTGTTGAACACGATCCGGTAGCCGGTCTCGGCGATGCCCTCGTCCACCGCGACCTGGTGGGCCGCCGTCACGACCTCCGCCAGCGCCTCGGGGTCGGCGGCGGCCAGTTCCGCCGCGGTCGGGTGGTGCGCCCTCGGGATCACCAGGACGTGGGTGGGAGCCTGCGGGTTGATGTCGCGGAACGCCACCGCGCCCGGCGACTCGCGCACGATCTTGGCGGGCACGTCACCCGACACGATCTTGCAGAACAGGCAGTCCGTCATCGTTCTCCTCCCGCCGGTCAGGAACGCGGTGATCCTATCGAGACCGGCGTCCCATGGCCCGCGGCGGCCCGCGCCGGATAAGGTCGCGCTGATCAACGTCTGGCCGGTTCGGACCCTTTTCGTCCGATGGCTGGATTAGGGTTGTCAACCCAGGCGTACCCCCGGCTCGTCAGCAGCGTGCCACGCCTCCCGACCGGCCGCTTCACACCGTCGCGCCAACCCGGGGGCCGGCGCCCGAATGGGCGGCGGGGGTCGGCAAAGGCGGCGTATAGGTGACCGAGGCAAGACAGCAGATGGCCTTTCGTAAACCGGACGACGAGGGTGTGCGTCCCACTGACGTGACCGAGACCCTCGTGGCCAGGGGCACGGCGGGTGCGGTAGCCGTGGCCTGGGACGCCGACCAGGCGGTGACCGCGCTCTACAGTGCCAACTACCGCTCGCTGGTACGCCTAGCCGCGATGCTGGTGCGCGACGCGGGGACGGCCGAGGAGGTCGTCCAGGACGCGTTCGTGGCCATGCACGGCGGCTGGCGGCGGCTCCGCGACCCCGACAAGGCCCTGTCCTACCTGCGCCAGTCCGTGGTGAACCGGTCGCGGTCGGTGCTGCGGCACCGCGCGGTCGTCGAGAAGTACGCCCCCAAGGGCCTGCCCGACGCTCCCAGCGCGGAGGCCGGGGCGATCGGGGAGCTGGAGCGCTCCGCGGTCGTCCAGGCGCTCCACAGGCTCCCGACCCGCCAGCGGGAGGCACTCGTCCTGCGCTACTACGCCGATCTCTCCGAAGCCGAGATCGCCCAGACGATGGGCATCTCCCGAGGTGCCGTCAAGAGTCACACGGCACGCGGCATGGCCGCGCTACGCAACATCCTGGAGCAGTTCTCATGACCACCGACCCTCACGACGAGCACGGCGAGATCCTCCGCCGCGCCCTGCAGGCGGAGGCGGAGTCGGTCATTCCGGCGGCGGACGGCCTCGAACGCATCCGCGCGCGCATCGACGAGCGTTCGCAGCGGCGGTTCGGCCGCGACTGGTTCCTCGGTTTCACGGGCGGGAACGTGGGCGCCGTCTGGGCCCGTCCCGTGCTGGCCGTGGCCGCCGCGGTGCTGATCGCCGGGATCGGCGTGACGGCGCCGCAGACGATCGACCTCATCCAGTCGGTGGGCAGCAACGGCGCGGCCGGCGAGGGGCACGACGACGGCACGGGCGGCGGCACGCCCGGTTCCGCGGGGGTGCCGCCGGACGCGCGGCCGCCGGCTTCCACCGAGACGCCCCGCAGCGGCGCGCCGGCCGACTCGGGCTCGCCGTCGCCGGACACCTCGATCGGCGCGACCGCGTGCGCCACGCCGCCGGCCACGAGTTCGGCGACGGCGAGCGCCTCGCCGGACACCGGCACGGATTCCGGCGGCGGTTCCGGTACGGCGCCGTGCCCGAGCGGGAGCCCGTCGGTCTCGCCGACGCCGTCCCCGTCGGACAGCGACACGAGCGAGCCGGTGCAGCCGACGACGCCGTCCTCGCCGCCGGCCAGCGACCCGCCCGCGCCGGCGAAGGCGGAGGAGCCCGCCGCCTAGCGCGGCCGGTTCCGGGGCCTCACCAGCGGCCGGTCGCCGCCAGGAGGACCGCCGCCGCGGCGACGCCGGCGGTCGAGGTGCGCAGGACGGTCGGCCCGAGCCGTACGGCCCGCGCGCCCGCCGCGGCGAACTCCGCCAGCTCGTCCGCGGTGATCCCGCCTTCGGGACCGACCACGACCACGATCTCGCCGGTGGCCGGCGGCCGTACCGCGCTGAGCGGGCCGTCCGCCTCCTCGTGCAGGACGAGCCCGGTCGTCGCGGCGGCGAGCCGGGCGGCCACCTCCGCGGTGGCGGCCAGGTCGGCGACCTCCGGCAGGTGGCTGCGGCGCGCCTGCTTGGCCGCCTCGCGGGCCGTGGAGCGCCAGCGTCCCAGGGCCTTCTCGCGGCGCTCCGGGCGCCACTGGGTGACGCAGCGGGCGGCCGCCCACGGAATGATCTCGTCCACGCCCGCCTCGGTCATCGTCTCCACGGCCAGCTCGCCGCGGTCGCCCTTGGGCAGGGCCTGGACGACGACGAGGCGCGGTTCGGGGGCCGGGTGGCGGTGCCGTTCCAGGACGTCCACCGTCAGGGTGGAGCGGTCGGCGGCGGCCACGACGCACTCGGCGAGCAGGCCGGCGCCGTCGGTGAGGTCGACGCGCTCGCCGGGCCGCAGCCGCTTCACGGTCGCCGCGTGCCGCCCCTCGGCACCGTCCAGCACGACCCGGTCGCCTTCGAGGGCGGCCGGGCCGGCCAGGAACACCGGCGGGCTCACTGGTTGAAGACGTCCCGGAGCCTGGAGAACACGCTGCGCTGGCCCGGCGCGAACTTGCCCGGGGGCCGCTCCTCGCCGCGGAGCTTGGCCAGCCGGCGCAGCAGCTCCTCCTGCTCGTCGTCGAGCCGGTTCGGGGTCTCGACGTCGACATGGATCAGCAGGTCGCCGCGGCCGCTCTCGTTGAGGTGCCGCACGCCCCGCCCGTACAGGGTGATGACCTGGCCGGACTGGGTGCCGGGCTTGATGTCGACCTCCTCGGCGCCGTCCAGGGTCTCGATCGTGACGTTGGTGCCGAGCGCCGCGGCGGTCATCGGGATCTCGACCGTGCAGTGCAGGTCGTCGCCCTCCCGCTCGAAGATCTCGTGCGGCTTCTCCACGATCTCCAGGAAGAGGTCGCCGGGCGGGCCGCCGCCGGGACCGACCTCGCCCTCGCCGGCGAGCTGGATGTGGATGCCGTTCTCCACCCCGGCCGGGATCTTGACCTTGACGGTGCGGCGGGTGCGGACCCGGCCGTCGCCCGAGCACTCCGGGCACGGGGTCCGGATCACGCTGCCGAAGCCGCCGCACTGCGGGCAGGGCCGGGCCGTCATGACCTGGCCGAGGAACGAGCGCTGCACCTGCTGCACCTCGCCGCGCCCGTGGCAGGTGTCGCAGGTGTCGGGGTGCGTGCCGGGCGCGCAGCCCGAGCCGGTGCACGTCGTGCACGCCACCGCCGTGTCGACGGTCAGCTCGCGGGTGGTGCCGAACGCCGTCTCGTCCAGGCCGAGCTCGACCCGGAGGGTGGCGTTGCGGCCGCGGCGGGCCCGGGTGCGGGGGCCGCGCGAGGCGGCCGTGCCGAAGAACGCGTCCATGATGTCGCTGAACGGGAACCCGGCGCCGCCGAAGCCGCCGGCGCCCGCCCCCGCGCCGCCGGGCGCGAACGGGTCGGCGCCCAGGTCGTACATCTCGCGCTTCTTGGGGTCGGAGAGCACCTCGTAGGCCTGGGTGATCTCCTTGAACCGCTCCTGGGTCTCCGGATCCGGGTTGACGTCCGGGTGGAGTTCCCGGGCGAGCCGGCGGTAGGCCTTCTTGACCTCGTCCGGGCTGGCGTCGCGGCGGACGCCGAGGGTCGCGTAGTAGTCGTTGGCCACTTACGACCCCGCCAGGATCTGTCCGACGTAGCGTGCCACTGCCCGTACCGCTCCCATCGTGCCGGGGTAATCCATGCGTGTCGGCCCGAGCACTCCCAGCCGGGCCAGGGTCATGTCGCCGACGCCGTAATCGGCGACGACCACGGAGGTGGATCGGAGCCCCTCGTCGGGGTTCTCGGTGCCGATCCGCACCGTAACTGTAGAGGAGTCGCCGGTCTCCCCGAGCAGCCGCATGAGGACGACCTGCTCCTCCAGCGCCTCCAGCACCTCGCGCAGGCTCTTGGAGAAGTCCACGGCGGCGAGGTTGGCGGCGCCGGCGAAGACGATCTTCTCGTCGTGCTTCTCCACCAGCGTCTCCAGCAGGACCGAGAGCACGGCCGCCAGGACCGGCCTCTCCTCGGGCTGGACCCGGTCGGGGAGGTCGGCGACCGCGCTGGGGACCTCGCCGAGCCCGCACCCGTCGAGGCATGTGTTGAGCAACGCCCGCAGGTGCCCGATCGATTCCTCGGACAGCTCGTTCGGGGTCTCGATCATGCGCTGCTCGACCCGGCCGGTGTCGGTGATCAGCACCAGCAGCAGCCGGCGGGACGCCACCGGGACCAGCTCCACGTGCTGGACGGCCGAGCGGGTGAGCGAGGGGTACTGCACCACCGCCACCTGGCGGGTCAGCTGCGCCAGCAGCCGCACGGTGCGGCCCACGACGTCGTCGAGGTCGTACGCGCCGCTGAGGAACGTCTCGATCGCGCGGCGCTCGGCGCCCGACAGCGGCTTGATCGTGGACAGCCGGTCGACGAACAGCCGGTAGCCCTTGTCGGTGGGGACGCGGCCCGCGCTGGTGTGCGGCTGGTGGATGTACCCCTGCTCCTCCAGCACGGCCATGTCGTTGCGGATCGTGGCCGAGGACACGCCCAGGTTGTGCCGGTCCACCAAGGCCTTGGAGCCCACCGGCTCGTTGGTGGAGACGTAGTCCTCGACTATGGCCCGCAGGACCGCGAGTTTCCTGTCGTCGAGCACGTGGTCACCTCCTCTGCCCCCGTGCTGATACTCGTGCTGCAACTCGTACTGGCACTCAATACTTCCGAGTGCCAAGTGTACGGCCAGCCGAGCCGAGTTCGGAGGTGCCGGCGTCCCCCCGTGCTCGTTAGAGTGCCTGAGCGTGCGCAGTAAGGACTATGGCGACGACGTTCTGGCAGGGGATCTGCGGCGGCGGGGCGGCCGCCGGGTCCCGAAGACGGAGGTCCCGGAGGTCCCGGCCGAGCCGGGGCTGGTGGCGGAGGACCCCGGCAGCGGATTCTGCGGCGCGGTCGTGGGCTGCGACAAGTTCGGCGTGACGCTGGAGGACCGGTTCGGCAGGCGGCGGGTGTTCCCGCTGGTCAAGGCGGGCTTCCTGATCGACGGGAGGCCGGTGACGCTCGTCCGGCCCGTCCCGTCCGGGAACGGCGGGACCGGGAACGGCGGGGCCGGGGCCGCGGCGCGGTCGGCGTCCGGGTCGATCGCCGTGCGGGGGCTGCGCGCGCGGGTGGCCAAGGAGAGCCGCATCTACGTGGAGGGCGTGCACGACGCCGAGCTGGTCGAGAAGATCTGGGGCCACGACCTGCGCGTGGAGGGCGTCGTCGTGGAGTACCTGGAGGGCGTCGACGACCTGCCCGCCATCGTCGAGGAGTTCGCGCCGGGCCCGGGACGCCGGCTGGGCGTGCTCGTCGACCACCTGGTGGAGGGCTCCAAGGAGAGCCGCATCGCCGCCCGGGTCTCCTCCCCCCATGTGCTGATCACCGGGCATCCGTACATCGACGTCTGGGAGGCGGTGAAGCCGGCGGCGGTCGGGATTTCCGCCTGGCCTCGCGTGCCCCGCGGCGTACCCTGGAAGGAAGGGGTGCTCACCGCGCTCGGCTGGGGGGACGACGTGCGTGCCGGATGGAAGCGGATCCTCGGCTCGGTGACCACCTACACCGACCTCGAACCCGCCCTCCTCGGCCGGGTCGAGGAGCTCATCGACTTCGTCACCGCCCCCGAGGAGAGCTGAGGCCCCTTCCCCTTCCCGCGTCCGTCCGCTCCCCGCCAGACCGCGTCCGCCAGCGTCCCGACAGAGGAGCACACGATGTCGTACGGCCCTCCGGAACAACCCGATCACGGACAGCAGCCCCAGCAACAGCAGCAGCCCGGGTACGGCCAGGACCCCGGCTACGGACAGCACCCCGGGTACGGCACCCAGCCCGGCTACGGGCAGGCCCCCGGTTACGACCAGCAGGGATACGGGCAGCAGTACGGGCAACCCGGGTACGCGCAGCCGGGTTACGGGCAGGCGCCCGGGTACGGCCAGCAGCCCGGATACGGCGGGCAGATGCAGCCGTACGGGGCGCCCGGATACGGCCAGTACGGTCCCGGCCAGCCGACCCCGGACGAGCGCCAGTGGGCGCTGATGGCCCATCTCGGGCAGCTGCTCCTGGGGTTCCTCGCCCCGCTGCTGGTCTACCTGATCAAGAAGGACGAGTCGGCGTTCCTGCGGCACCACGGCGCCCAGGGCCTCAACCTCGCGATCAGCCAGTACGTGTACCTCATGGTCAACATCGTGCTAAGCGTCGTCACGCTCGGCATCTGGCTGCTCCCGACGATCGCGCTGGGCATCGCGCAGCTGGTCTACCTGATCCTGGCCGCGGTGGCCGGGAACCGCGGGGAGTGGTACCGGTTCCCGGCGTTCATGGCCTGGCCCATGATCAAGTGAGGTCGCGGACGACCGCGTCGGCGAGCAGCCGGCCGCGCCGGGTCAGCACGGCGCGGCCGGCCTCCTCGTAGGCTCCCGTTTCGACCAGGCCGTCGGCGATCGCCCGCCGTACGGCCGCCGCGTCCAGCAGTTCCGCCGGGCAGCCGTCCGCCAGGCGGAGTTCCAGCATGACGCGCTCGATGCGGCGGTCCTCGTCGTCCAGGATCTCGCGCGCGTGCGCGGGCGTGACCCGCTCCGCGAGGCGCGCGGCGTACGCGGCGGGGTGCTTGACGTTCCACCAGCGGGTCCCGCCCACGTGGCTGTGCGCGCCGGGGCCGACGCCCCACCAGTCGGCCCCCGTCCAGTACAGGAGGTTGTGCCGGCATGCGGCCGCGGGCCCGGTGGCCCAGTTGGAGATCTCGTACCAGCGCAGGCCGCGGGCGCTCAGCAGCTCGTCCGCCATCAGGTAGCGGTCGGCCATCGCGTCGTCGTCGGGCGCGGCCAGCTCGCCGCGGCGCACGCGGGCGGCCAGGCGGGTCCCCTCCTCCACGATGAGGGCGTACGCGGACACGTGGTCGGGTTCGGACTCCAGGGCCGCCTCCAGGGAGGCCCTCCAGTCGTCGTCGCTCTCTCCGGGGGTGCCGTAGATGAGGTCGAGGTTGATGTGCTCGAAGCCCGCCTCACGGGTCCAGTCCACGACCTGCGGCACGCGCCCGGGCGTGTGGGTGCGGTCCAGGACGGCCAGGACGTGCTCGCGCGCGCTCTGCATGCCGTACGAGACGCGCGTGAACCCGGCCTCGCGCAACCGGCCGAGGTAGCGGGCGTCCACCGACTCGGGGTTGGCCTCCGTGGTGACCTCCGCGCCGGGGGCCAGCCCGAACTCCGCGTCGATGGCGCCCAGGACGCGCCCGAGGTCCTCCGGAGGGAGCAGGGTCGGCGTGCCCCCTCCGACGAACACCGTCTCCACCGGCAGATCCGCGTCGCCCAGTACACGCCGGGCCAGGCGGACCTCCTCGATCGCCGTGTCCGCGTACGAGTCCCTGCTCGCCCCGGGCCCGAGCTCCGTCGCCGTGTAGGTGTTGAAGTCGCAGTAGCCGCACCGCGTCACGCAGAACGGCACGTGCACGTAGAACGCGAACGGCCGTTCCCCCAGCCCCTTGAGGGACGCGGGGGGCAGCGCCCCGTCGGCGGGTACGGGGTCACCATCAGGCAGGGTCGAGGGCACCCCTCAAGTCTGCCGTGCGACCCGGCCTGCTCCGTCCGTCAGCCGCGGCGCAGCTTGTCGCGCAGCCAGCCGGGGATGTGCTCCTCGGTACGCGGGAAGCGCTCCAGGTCCAGGGCGTACGCGGACGCCTTCAGCGGCGGCGTGAACTCCGGCTCGCCGTCGTAGTCGAACTCGGCGCTGAAGCGGCCGCCGCGCTCCACCCGCAGGCGGGCGGTGAACCACGCCCCCTTGCCCCGCCGGTACATCGCCCGGCGCAGCTCGTCCATCTTGCCGACCGCCTGGCCGGGCGGGGTCGCCGTGCGCGTGGCGCCCGCCGCGTCCACCACCTCGAACGACACGCTGTCGATGCCGATTGTCGCGCGGAACTCGAACCCGAGCCGCTCCCAGCCGGCGGGCGCGGCGGAACGCAGCGCGCGGACGGCGCCGTTCACCACGGCCCGCTCCTTCGGAGACTGCAGGACCTGCTCGGAGTTGGCCACGGACGAACCTCCGGAACGGAAAAGGCGACGGCCTCCTGACCGTACCGACGACCCGGCGGCCCGGACCATGCGGCGGCGCCCGTGTCGCGCCGATAGAGTCGTCCGAGTGGGTGATCAGGGGGCTGCCGGCGAGGGAACGGTGCGTTACGGGCGGGTTCCCGCGCGCGTGCTGCTGAACGGCGAGGCGGACGGCTGGCACTACACGGTCGTCGACCAGCACGGGGACGAGCAGCGCGTCCCCCTGTGCGGCCCCGGCGTCCGCTGGCAGGCGCCGCAGGGCCGGCGCCGCGACGACCCCGAGCCCCCATGGTGGCGGCGCCATCTGGACGAGACTGCCGAGGCGCTGCGCGGCCTCATCGGCCGGGCGCTCACCGACCGCACGTTCGCCGAGCTGGGCTCCGAAGCCGAGATCACGTGGTTCGCCGTGGCGGAGCCGGCCCGGTGGGAGGGGCTCGTCACGCTGCGGGAGGCCGATCCGGCGCGCTTCCCCGGCAAGGTGCCGCCGTTCGTGGTGACGTTCGAGCCCGGACGCGGCGCCCTGCTCCCCGGCGCGCACCTGCTCTTCTCCACTCTCGCCGCCGACGCCTGGACGACGCTCGCCGCCGTCTCCGAACGCTGCCGCACGCCCGCGCCCAAGGAGTCGTTCCTGTGCGGGTATACCGGCCATCGCAGCGTCCGCGTCGGCAGGGGCAGCCTGGACGTCTCCACCCAGCGCGGGGACGACGGCGCCGAGCGGATCGCCGAGATCCACACCGCGCGCGAGGCCGGGTGGAGCGGCAATCCCGAGCTGCGGCCGCGGCTGGACGGCATCGACCTGCTGGACGAGCCGGCCGGGGACGTCGTCGCGCTCTTCCGCGACCTCGGCCACGAGGTGGTCTCCTGGGGCCGGAGCGGCTTCCGGGTGCCCCAGGCGGGCCTGACCCTCCACCGGGGCTCCGAGGGGCCGTCTGAGCGCTTCTCGGGCGCGTCCCTGGCCCTGCCGTCCGCCCTCGCCTCCCTGTACCTGCGGCGCTGACGCGGCCTTTTCCGGACGTACCGTCGCCCATCGGGACTTTCCGCCGTTCCGGTGACCTCGATCATCGCCCCGACACCCACGGGGGACCCGTTCGTCACCGGAACGCAATCCCGGTTCCCTAGGTTCGCGGGCCATGAGAGCCCGTGCGCGCGCCACCGCCCTCACCCTCGCGCTCGGCGGCATCCCCCTCGCCGCCGTGTCCCCCGCCGCCCCCGCGCAGGCGTCGCCGCCGCCCGGCGGCCTCGTCGTCGAACGCGGCGGCCCGGCCCGGACGGTCGCGTTCACGGCCGCCCGCGACGGCGAGGCGGTCATCGGCCTCACGGCCGCCGCCCCCGGCGTCTCCTGGGCCCGCCGGGGCGCCGAGGCCGCCGTCGTGGCGGTGGGCGTGGACGGCCGCCACGTCACCGACCTCGTTGTCCCGGGAGCGGACCCCACCCCGCGCAGCCTGGGACTCGGCCGCGTCGGCAAGGGCCCGCACAAGGTGACCCTGCGGTTCGCCGAAGGCAGCGCCCCCGCCGCCCGGCGCGTCACCCTCGGCCGCCCCCGCGTGCGGATGCCCGACCAGGTCGCGCTGCGGCACTCCCCCATCGTGGTCGGGCGTACCGGTTGGCCGTTCGGCGACCCGTACCAGAACGCGCGCACCGACACCCCGCTGCTCGCCTGGCACGAGTCGCGCCCCGCGGCGGCACCCGGGCACCGCGTCCTGGAGTACTCGATGGTGTTCTCCAACGAGGACGGCGGCACCGACACCCCGGCCCTGATGGCGCGCTGGGGACGGACCACCGACATCGAATGGGTCTACCGGGTGGAGGTGGACGCCGAAGGCCGCCGGGTGGCGGGAACGGGCGTCTACCAGGGGCCGCAGCACCTCACGCTGAAATTCACCGGCCGCTACGAGGGCGACCATCCCGTCCTGCAGACGTGCACGTCCAACAACAACATGTGCGACGTCATCTCCCCGCGCCCGCCCCTGCGCTTCCTGCCCGACGCCTCCGGCACGCGCCCGGCCGACCGCGCGCGCGAGGCCGTCATGGAGCCCTGGACGTACCGCGTCATGGCGCAGGAACTCCGCCGCGAGGGCCGCCTGGAGGAGCCCTCGGACCCCGCCACCCGGGAGGTCGGCGACCCGCGCGCGTACCTCTTCGCGGAACTGGCCAAGACGACGGGCGCCCCGAGGAACTGGGGCACGGCCCCAGGGGTGTCCCTCGCCGTCCGTCTGGAAGGGGACGACCGCCTCTACCGTTCCGACCACGGCGAACGGAGCTGGTCCATCGACCGCGACGGCCCCGCCTCCACCACCGTCGAGCTGCCGCCCGGCACCACCGCCGGCGACATCGCGAGCATCGAGGCCGTCCGCACCCCCATGGGCCTGGTCGACAACGGCGCCCCGGCCGTCGTCACCGCCCTCCACCGCGCCTTCTTCCTGAACCGGGCCCATCTCCCGGACCCGCCGGCCTTCCGCTGGACGGGCTCGGTCACCCTCACCCCGGCGTCCCCGGCGGCCGTCCTCTGGAAGAAAGGATCGAGAACCATCGGGAACCAGCGAACTCCGGACGCGTCCAAGTAGTCGTACACTTCGCCAGAGCTTCACGCGCACTCCGGAGAGGACACGCCGCCATGGCCTACGGGCCTCCGCCTTCGCCCGGCTACGGTCAGCAGCAGAACTACGGTCAGCAGCAGGGCTGGCAGCAGCCGCCGCCGCGCACCAGCCCCATGCCGCAGTCCCCCATGCCGCAGCACCCCGGCCCGGTGAGCCACGACGACAAGTCCTGGGCGCTGATGGCGTACCTCGGCCAGTTCCTGGTCGGCGCGGTCGCTCCGGTGGTCGTCTTCTTCGGCAAGGGCCGCTCGCCGTTCGTCCGCCGGCACGCCGCCCAGGGCCTCAACATGGGCCTGGCCGCGATCGCCGTCTGGGCCGTGTTCGGCCTGCTCTCCCTGCTCCTGGAGGCCCTGATCTGGGTCCCGCTGGGCTTCACCGCCGCGGTGATGTTCTTCCTGGTCTACGCGGCCCGGTCGGCCAACCGCGGCGAGTTCCGCCAGGTCCCGGCCTTCGTCGCCTGGCCCCTGCTCAAGTCGGGCAGGTAGCGCCAGCCGGACGTCACCCTAGCCGGACGTCACCTTCGAGACCTTCGAGTCCGCCGGTCTCCATCGCGGCGGGCTCGTCGGCGTCCTTCGATCCGGTGTCCTCTGATCCGGTGTCCTTCGATTCCGGCTCCGGTTCGGGCTCCGGGGCCGGTTCCGGGGACGGGCCGGGGAGGATGGTCATCGTGCCGGGCTCGCCCGGCGGCTGGTCGAGGCGGACGACGCGGCCCGGGTAGGCGCGCTCCGCGATCACGACGTCGCGCTCGTCCCAGCCGCCGTAGAACACCGGGCAGCCGTCCCACAGCTCGACCTTCTCCGCGCCCGTCGGCCACCGCCGGCCGAACGCGTCGATCAGGATCGGTTCCTCGCTGTGCGGCAGGTCGGGCCCGACCCGCTCCGTTCCGGCGCGTTCCGCGGTCTGCTCGGTCACCGTCATCAGCCTCCTGGGGGCGGGCCGGCTGGGCAGCCGGCGGAAGATCTCGTCGGGGGCCACCTCGATCGGGAACGGCCGGGTCAGCGAGCACGACCGGCCCCAGCCCACCCGGGCCTCCTCGGCGTAGCGGCCGTCGTCGCTCAGCTCGTACACCAGCACCTCGGGGGCGTCGCCCTTCATGTCGACGACCCAGTAGCACGGCACGCCGAAGCGCTCGTACACGTCCTTCTTGGGACCCAGGTCGGGCTCGCGGGACGCGTCCGAGGACACCTCGACGGCCAGCAGCGGCGCGCCCCGCACGTACCCCGTCTCGGGGTCCTCCTGCTCCTCGCGGAAGACCATCAGATCGGCGCGGAGCCAGGTGCGGTCGTCCAGCCAGGCGCCCATGGCCGTGGCCGACCGCTGCCCGGCCGACTCCGCCAGGCCCACCGGGACGACCAGGCTGGAGACGAGGACCTGGTGCAGCAACGTGTGAGTCACAACGCCCAGTGTCCCTGTGCGGACGCTAAGTCACCACCGCTTTACGATTTCGGGGAGGAAACCGCCGGGCGGCTACTTCTTGCCCTTGTCCCCGCCGCCGGCCTCGCCGGTGGAGAGCGCGGCCACGAAGGCCTCCTGCGGGACGTCGACACGGCCGATCGTCTTCATCCGCTTCTTGCCCTCCTTCTGCCGCTCCAGGAGCTTGCGCTTGCGGGAGATGTCACCGCCGTAGCACTTGGCCAGGACGTCCTTGCGGATGGCGCGGATGTTCTCCCGGGCGATGATCCGGGCGCCGATCGCGGCCTGGATCGGCACCTCGTACTGCTGGCGCGGGATGAGCTCCTTGAGCTTGGCCGTCATCATCAGGCCGTACTCGCGGGACTTGTCGCGGTGCACGATCTGGCTGAACGCGTCGACCGACTCGCCCTGCAGCAGGATGTCGACCTTGACCAGGTCGGACTCCTGCTCGCCGCTGGGCTCGTAGTCGAGCGAGGCGTAGCCGCGGGTCCGGGACTTCAGCTGGTCGAAGAAGTCGAAGATGATCTCGGCGAGCGGCAGCGTGTAGCGGATCTCGACCCGGTCCTCCGACAGGTAGTCCATGCCGAGCAGCACGCCGCGGCGGCCCTGGCACAGCTCCATGATCGCGCCGATGTGCTCGCTCGGCGACAGCAGCGTGGCCTTGACCACCGGCTCGTACACCTTGGCGATCTTGCCTTCGGGGAACTCGCTGGGGTTGGTGACGGTGTGCTCCGACCCGTCCTCCATGACCACCTGGTAGATCACGTTCGGCGCGGTGGAGATCAGCGACAGGTTGAACTCGCGCTCCAGCCGCTCCCGGACGATCTCCATGTGCAGCAGCCCGAGGAACCCGCAGCGGAAGCCGAACCCGAGCGCCGCCGAGGTCTCCGGCTCGTAGATCAGCGCGGCGTCGTTCAGCCGCAGCTTGTCGAGCGCGTCGCGCAGCTCCGGATACTGGTCGCCGTCCAGCGGGTACAGGCCCGAGAACACCATCGGCTTGGGGTCCTGGTAGCCGCCCAGCGCCTCGGACGCCGCGTGCGACGCCCCGGTCACCGTGTCGCCGACCCGGGCCTGCCGGACGTCCTTCACACCCGTGATCAGGTAGCCGACCTCGCCGACCCCGAGCCCGCCCACCGGCTGCGGCTCCGGCGAGATCACCCCGACCTCGAGGGTCTCGTGCGCGGCGCCCGTGGACATCATCAGGCTCTTCTCCCGCCGGGAGAGGTGCCCGTCCATGATCCGCACGTACGTGACCACGCCGCGGTAGGTGTCGTACACCGAGTCGAAGATCAGCGCGCGGGCCGGCGCGTCCGGGTCGCCGACCGGCGCCGGCACCGTCTCCACGATCCGGTTGAGCAGCGCCTCGACGCCCTCGCCGGTCTTGCCGGAGACCTTCAGCACGTCCGACGGGTCGCAGCCGATGATCCCGGCGAGCTCCTCGGCGTACTTCTCCGGCTGCGCGGCGGGCAAGTCGATCTTGTTGAGCACCGGGATGAGGTGCAGGTCGGCCTCGATCGCCAGGTACAGGTTGGCCAGCGTCTGCGCCTCGATGCCCTGCGCCGCGTCCACCAGCAGCACCGCGCCCTCGCAGGCCGCCAGCGAGCGGGACACCTCGTACGAGAAGTCCACGTGGCCGGGCGTGTCGATCAGGTTGAGGACGTAGCCGGTGCCGTCCTCGCCGGTCCACGGCAGCCGCACCGCCTGGCTCTTGATCGTGATCCCGCGCTCGCGCTCGATGTCCATGCGGTCGAGGTACTGCGCGCGCATGCGGCGCTCCTCGACGACCCCGGTCAGCTGCAGCATGCGGTCCGCGAGGGTCGACTTGCCATGGTCGATGTGCGCGATGATGCAGAAGTTCCGGATGATCGCGGGATCGGTCTTGTTGGGCTCAGGCGCTGGCACCGGGGTCCGTTCGCAAACTCTCGCTGGTGGACAGGAATGTGGCAGATCTTGCCGTATCCCATGGTCCCATGCCCGGCTCGATGCTCCGTACGCGGCCGGGTTTGGGGCCTGGCCCGGTGATTGGTAAGCTGTGCCACTGCGTGTGGCGTACCGTCGTGCCTCGGGGCACCGTCGCCCCGTCTATTTCTGAACGTTGGAGCCTGCCGCCCGCTGCGCGGCAGGCGAGGATCGCGACCAAGGCTGAGGCACTACGACGTGGCTAACATCAAGTCCCAGATCAAGCGGAACAAGCAGAACGAGAAGGCCCGGCTGCGCAACAAGGCCGTGAAGTCCGAGCTCAAGACGGCGATCCGCCAGTTCCGCGAGGCCGCCGAGGCCGGCGACGTGGAGAAGGCCACCGCGGCCCAGCGCAACGCCGCCCGCAAGCTCGACAAGGCCGTGAGCAAGGGCGTCATCCACAAGAACCAGGCCGCCAACCGCAAGTCGGCGATCGCCAAGCGCGCCGCCGCCCTGCAGGCCGGCTGAGACTCCTCCCTGCACCGACCGGCGAGACCGCGGACCCCGAGCGGGTGCCGCGGTTTTGTCATGCCTCCAGGCGTTCCGTCCCTCTAAAGTGGGGATCATGGACGAACGCCGGACGGTGAAGGTCTCCAAGTACCTCTCCAAGCACCTGCGGCACCAGCCCGGCCGGATCGGCATCGCCCTCGACGGCGCCGGCTGGTGCCGGGTGGACGACCTCCTGCGCGCCGCCGCCGCGCACCGCTTCCCCATCACCCGCGAGGAACTCGAACACGTCGTCGCGGTCAACGACAAGAAGCGCTTCGAGCTCGACGGCGACCGGATCCGGGCGAGCCAGGGCCACACCGTCCCGGTCGACCTGGACCTGCCCGTCACTCCCCCGCCGGCGACGCTCTTCCACGGCACCGTCGCCCGCGCGCTCCCCGAGATCCGCCGGGACGGGCTGCTGCCCATGGCGCGGCACGCCGTCCACCTCTCCCCCGACGAGGAGACCGCCACCCGCGTCGGCGCCCGCCGCGGCCGGCCCGTCATCCTCACCGTCGACGCCGCCGGCATGGCCGCCGCGGGCCACGAGTTCCGCGTCAGCGCCAACGGCGTCTGGCTCGTCGACGCCGTGCCCGCGCGCTTCCTCACCCTCCCCTGAACGGAGCGTCATGCACTTCGAGACCGCGGTCGACATCGCCGCCGACCCCGAGACCGTCTGGCGGCACCTGATCGACTTCGAGCGCTGGCCGGAGATGACGGCGTCGGTCACCCGCGCCGAGCGCCTCGACGACGGCCCTCTCGGACCGGGCAGCCGGGTCCTCATCCACCAGCCGAGACTCGCCCCGGCGACCTGGACGGTCACCGAGTTCACCGCCGGCGGCTCGTTCACCTGGGAGTCCCGCGCGCCCGGCGTGGTCACGACCGGCGGCCACATCGTCACCGCGGGCCCGGCCGGCACCACCGCCCGCCTCACCCTCACCCAGCGGGGGCCCGCCGCGCCGCTGATCGGCCTGCTCTACGGCCGGCTGAGCCGGCGGTACGTCACGATGGAGGCCGCGGGGCTCAAGCGCCTGGCCGAGTCCTGATCCGGCGGGCCGCGATGATCTGCGACACCGCCTTCTCCAGCGCGTACGCCGGATCGGCCGCACCGCCCTTGACCTGCGCGTCCGCCTCCGCGACCGCGCTCAGCGCGCGCGCCACGCCCTCGCCGGACCAGCCGCGCAGCTGCCGCTGCACCCGGTCGATCTTCCACGGCGGCATGCCCAGCTCCTTGGCCAGCGCCGCCCCGCGCGCCCCCGGCGGCGCCCCGCCGACCTTGGCCAGCCCCCGGACGCCCTGCGCCAGCGCGCTCACGATCAGCACCGGCGCCACGCCGGTCGCCAGCGCCCACCGCAGCTGCTCCAGCGCCTCGGCCGGCTGCCCGTCGATCGCCTTGTCGGCCACCGTGAACCCGCTGACCTCGGCCCGGCCGCGGTAGTAGCGGGCGACGGCCGCGTCGTCGACCTTCCCGCCGGTGTCGGCGACCAGCTGGCTGCACGCCCCGGCCAGCTCCCGCAGATCGTTCCCGACGGCCTCGATCAGCCCGCGCGCCCCGTCCGCCGAGATCTTCCCGCCGTGCCGGCGGATCTCGGCCCGGACGAAGTCGACCCGGTCCCCCACCTTGGTGACCTTGGGGCACGACACCTTGCGCGCGCCGGCCTTGGCCAGCCCGTCCACCAGCGCCTTCCCCTTGGCCCCGCCGTGGTGCACGGCCACCAGCGCCACGTCGTCCGCGGGGCTCTTCACGTACCTGAGCACCTCGGCGCTCAGGTCCTTGCCGAGATCCTGGACCGACCGCAGGACCAGCACCTTCCCGCCCCCGAACAGCGAGGGCGAGGTCAGCTCCGCCAGCCGCCCCGGCTCCAGCCCGCCGGGCCCCAGGTCGATCACCTCGGCCTCGGGATCGCCCGCCCGGACGGTGCCGACGACGTCCCCGATCGCCCGCTCGACGAGCAGTTCCTCGTCTCCCACGATCAGAGTGATGGCATCAGCAGACACCCCTCCAGCATCCCACGCCGAACCCCCTCCCGCTCCAACCGCACGCTCCCCGCCACGGCGGCTCAGCCGCGGGTCACGACGGCGATCCCTCCTCTCGTACGGACGACGGCCACGTCCCCCTCCTGGTCGGTCCGGTGGACGCGCATGCCGTGCCGGCGCAGCAGGTCCAGGGTCGCGGGCGCCGGATGCCCGTAGTCGTTGTCCCGGCCGGCCGAGACGATCGAGACGGCGGCGCGGGCCGCCGCGAAGAACGCGGGGTCCTGCGCGCGGGCACCGTGGTGCGGGACCTTGAACACCTGCACCGGCGGGACGCCCGGCGCCAGCGCCCGCTGCGCCTCGGGCTCCGCGTCCCCGCTCAGGAGGGCGCTGAACCCGGGGCGGCGCGCCACGAGCACGACGCTCGCGTTGTTGATCGCCGCCCCGTCGTCGGCCGCCGACAGGACCGGCGCGTGGGCGGGGCCGATGACGTCCAGCGTGAGCTCGCCGACGCTCCAGCGCCCGCCGGCCTGCGCGCGCCGGACGGGCAGCCCGCCCGTATGGCGTGCCTCACGGCCGAAGGCCGACGGGCTGACCAGGACCATCCGTACCGTGCGGCCGTTCCTGACACCGGCGGTCCCGTCGATGTGGTCGGCGTGCGGATGCGTGAGGACGAGCAGCGGCACGTCCCGTACGCCGAGGCGTCCCAGGCAGCCGTCCACCGCCCGCGGGTCCGGGCCGGCGTCGACCACCACCCCGCGTCCCGGCCCGGCCGCGAGGACCAGCGCGTCGCCCTGCCCGACCGCGCAGGCCACCAGCGCCCACCCCGGCGGCGGCCAGCCGGGGGCCGCCGCGCGCAGGCCCGCGACCGCCAGCAGGACGCCCGCCATCACGGCGACCACGGCCAGGCGTACCCGCCGGAACCGCAGCACGGCCACCGCCACCACCATCGCCGCGGCCAGCCCCACCGCCCCGAGCCCGCCGCGCGCCCACGGAACCGTTGCGTACGGAAGATCGGCCGCGACCCGCGCGACGGCGCAGATCCATCCCGCCGCCAGCCCCGCGGGCCACACCATCAACTGCGCGACCGGCACGGACACGAGCGCCACAACGGCGGCGAGGGCGCCCACCAGCGTGGCCGGCGCGACGGCCGGCGCCGCCAGCAGGTTGGCCGCGATCGCGACCACGCCCACCTCCCCCGAGAGCATGACCAGCACGGGCGCGACCGCGACCTGCGCCGCCGCGGCGACCGCCACCGCGTCGGCCAGCGGCCCCGGCAGCCGCCGCCCCAGCCGTTCCCGCCAGGCCGGCGCCAGAACGAGCAGGCCGGCCGTGGCCAGCACCGACAGCACGAACCCGTACGAGCGGGCCAGCGCCGGATCGAGCAGCACCAGTACCAGCACCGCCGCCCCGAGAGCGGGCAGCCCCTGCCGCTGCCGCCCGGTCACCAGCGCCAGCAGCCCGATCAGCCCCATCACCGTCGCGCGCAGCACGCTGGGCTCGGGACGCGCCACCACGACGAACGCCAGCACCGCCAGCACGGCCACCGGCGGCGCCCGCAGCCGCCCCAGCCCCGCGATCCGGCAGAGCCCCAGCACGGCCCCGATGATGATCGCGAGGTTGGCGCCGGACACCACCAGCAGATGCGCCAGCCCGGACGTCCGGAAGTCCTCGGCGAGCGCGGGATCCAGCCGCGACGTGTCGCCCACGACCATGCCGGGAAGCACTCCCCGCTGGTCGGCCGGAAGCCGCTCCACCGCCCGGCGCAGCTTCGCCCGTACCGCCTCAGCGCCCCGCTGCAGCGCCGACGGCCGTCCCACCGGCTCCGGCGGCCCCCGCACGAACACGACGGCCGCGAGCAGCTCGGCCCGCCGGGGCGGCGCCAGGCTCCCGTTCAGCCGCACCCGCTGGCTGGGCAGCAGCCCGATCCACCGCCGGTCGGCGGCGATGAGCAGCACCGGCACCCTCACCCGCACCCGGCGCCCCTGCACCTGGACGGCCTCGGCCCTGGCCCGCGCCAGCACCATCGGCCGCCCCGGCCGTACCGCCGCCTCGGCCGTGCCCTCGGTCCAGACGCCGACCAGGACGACGCGCTCCAGGCGCAGCGCCCGGTACTCGACCTCGGTGACGTCGGTCAGCTCCGTGGAGAGCCCGGCGACGCGGCGCAGTGCGCGCCGCTCCTCCAGGTCCAGCTCGCCGGTCATCGGCTCGGCGCCGTCGTGGGCGCCGTACTCGCCGTACTCGAACGTGTCGGTCACTCGGGTCTCTCGGTCTTCGGAAAAGGTCTGCGTCATATGTCCTCTGTCAACGCCGCGGCGCGGCCGGATCTTCCCGGCGATGGTCTCACGGGCCGCCGCCGGCTTCACCCGATTATCCCCGCCGGACGGCCCCGCCGCGATGGCGTACGACCTGCGCGAACGCCGCGCGTCCAGGTCACCGGCGCCGGGCGGGTGCCCGCGGGCCGAGAACGGGCACACCGCAGGGGCGGCCCGGCGGCGCCCAGGCGCGGGGGTGCTTTGACCCGGCTCCGTACCGCCGAGTAGCGTTTCTTCACACAACAGAAGCCGAATTTCACGATACGAAAGGGCAGGCAGATGGCTGCACCCGAAGGCGTCGAGGTCACCGGTCCCCTGAACGAGCGATACGACGAGATCCTGACCCCCGAGGCGCTCGGCCTGCTCGCCGCCCTGCAGCGCGAGCTGGGCGGCCGCCGCGAGGAGCTGCTGCGGGCCCGCGCCGAGCGGCAGGAGCGGCTGTCGGCGGGCGGCACGCTGGACTTCCTGCCGGAGACGGCGGACGTCCGCGCCGACGAGAGCTGGCGGGTCGCCGAGCCGGCCCCGGGCCTGGAGGACCGCCGGGTCGAGATCACCGGGCCGACCGACCGGAAGATGACCATCAACGCCCTCAACTCGGGCGCGAAGGTGTGGCTGGCCGACTTCGAGGACGCCAACACCCCGCTGTGGAACAACATGATCGAGGGGCAGCTCAACCTGCGCGACGCCCTCGACCGGACGATCGACTTCACCGACTCGAAGAGCGGCAAGTCGTACGCGCTCAAGGACGACGCCGAGCTGGCGACCATCGTCGTCCGGCCGCGCGGCTGGCACATGGAGGAGAAGCACCTCCTGGTCGACGGGAAGCCGATGTCGGGGTCGCTGTTCGACTTCGGCCTGTACTTCTTCCACTGCGCGCGCCGCCAGGCGGACAAGGGCAAGGGCCCGTACTTCTACCTGCCGAAGATGGAGAGCCACCTCGAGGCGCGGCTCTGGAACGACGCGTTCAACCTGGCGCAGGACAAGCTGGAGATCCCGCGCGGCACGATCCGGGCGACCGTGCTGATCGAGACGATCCCGGCCGCGTTCGAGATGGAGGAGATCCTCTACGAGCTGCGCGACCACTCCGCCGGGCTGAACGCCGGCCGCTGGGACTACCTGTTCTCGGTGATCAAGAAGTTCCGGGACCGGGGCGCGGAGTACGTCCTGCCGGAGCGGAACGCGATCACGATGACGGCGCCGTTCATGCGCGCGTACACCGAGCTGCTCGTGCGCACCTGCCACAAGCGCGGCGCGCACGCGATCGGCGGCATGGCCGCGTTCATCCCGTCCCGCCGGGACGAGGAGGTCAACAAGGTCGCGCTGGAGAAGGTCCGGGCGGACAAGACGCGCGAGTCGGGCGACGGGTTCGACGGGTCCTGGGTGGCCCACCCCGACCTGGTCCCGGTCTGCCGCGAGGTCTTCGACGGCATCCTCGGCGACGAGCCCAACCAGCGCGGCCGGCTGCGCGAGGACGTCAAGGTCTCGGCCGCCGACCTGCTGAACGTGGCCGCGACGCCGGGCGACATCACCGAGGCCGGCCTGCGCAACAACATCGACGTCGCGCTGCGCTACCTGGCCACCTGGCTGGACGGCGCGGGCGCGGTGGCGATCCACAACCTGATGGAGGACGCCGCCACCGCGGAGATCTCCCGGTCCCAGGTCTGGCAGTGGATCTACAACGGGGTCGAGCTGAAGGACGGCCCCAAGGTCACCAAGGAGCTGGTCGGGCGGCTCCTGGACGAGGAGCTCGGCAAGATCCGCGAGGAGCTGGGCGACGCGTACAACGAGCCGCGCTACGAGCAGGCCGTGACGCTGTTCAAGGAGGTCACGCTGGCCGACGAGTACTCGGAGTTCCTGACGACCCCGGCGTACGAGCGGATGCCCTGACACCGGACGCCGCCCGCGCCCGCGCTCCGGCGGGGCGCGGGCGGCACCGCCGATCTTGCGGTCGGCCGTCCACGGGAGCATGGTGAAGAGAATGGAATCCCCCGCACTCCAGGCGCTCGCGCGGCGATGCGAGCGGCTCCTCGGGACCGAGGCGGTGATCTCGGATCCGGTACGGCTGCGCACCTATGACTGCGACGGCCTGACCACCCACCGGGCGACTCCCGGGCTGGTCGTGCTCCCCGAGTCGGCCGAGCAGATCGCGGCGATCGTGCGCGCCTGCGCGGAGGCCGGGATCCCGTACGTGGCGCGCGGGTCCGGCACCGGCCTGTCGGGCGGCGCGCTGCCCCGTACCGACGGGGTGCTGATCGTGACGTCCCGGATGCGCCGGATCCTGGAGATCGACATCGCGAACCGGCGGGCGGTGGTCGAGCCCGGCGTGATCAACCTGGACGTGTCGCGGGCGGCCCGCCCGTACGGCTACTACTTCGCGCCCGACCCGTCCAGCCAGCAGATCTGCTCGGTGGGCGGGAACGTCGCGGAGAACAGCGGCGGGGCGCACTGCCTGAAGTACGGGTTCACCGCGCACCACGTGCTGGCCTGCGAGATCGTCACCCCGGACGGGGAGATCACCGAGCTGGCGGCCGGCGGCCCCGGGTACGACCTGCTCGGCGTGTTCGTCGGCGCGGAGGGCACGCTGGGCATCACCACCAAGATCACGGTACGGCTGACGCGGCTGCCGGAGACCGTGCAGACGCTGCTGGCGGCGTTCGGGTCGATCGAGGCGGGCGGCACGGCGGTGTCGGCGATCATCGGCGCGGGGATGGTGCCGGCCGCGATCGAGATGATGGACGCGCTGTCGATCGAGGCGGCCGAGGCGGCGGTGGACTGCGGGTACCCGCCGGGCGCGGGCGCGGTGCTGATCGTGGAGCTGGACGGCCCGGCGGCCGAGGTGGAGCACCAGTTCGGCGAGGTGGAGCGGCTGTGCCGGGAGGCGGGCGCGTTCGAGATCAGGGTCGCGGCGGACGACGCCGAGCGGGCGCTGATCTGGAAGGGGCGCAAGTCGGCGTTCGCGGCGGTGGGCCGGATCAGCCCGGCGTACCTCGTCCAGGACGGCGTCATCCCGCGCACCTCGCTGCCCGGCGTGCTGGCGGGGATCGACGCGCTGTCGGCGGAGTCCGGCGTGCGGGTCGCGAACGTGTTCCACGCCGGTGACGGCAACCTGCATCCGCTGGTGCTGTTCGACGACGCCGAGCACGGCGCGGCGGAACGGGCGGAGGAGGTCTCCGGGAAGATCCTCGACCTGTGCATCGAGCACGGCGGGTCGATCACCGGGGAGCACGGCGTGGGCGTCGACAAGTCCCGCTACATGCCGCGCATGTTCACCGAGACCGATCTGGACACGATGCAGATGGTGCGCTGCGGGTTCGATCCGGCGGGGCTGTGCAATCCGGGCAAGGTGTTCCCGACCCCGCGGCTGTGCGGCGAGGTGCCGGGGTTCCGCAAGGGCGTGCATCCGCTGGTCGAGCAGGGGAAGGCGGAGCAGTTCTGATGGCGGCCGAGGGCGGTGCCAAGGCGCGCGACGCGCTCGATGCGCTTACCAAGGTCTGCGGCGACGTGCGCCCGGGCGAGCCCGAGGAGGGCGTCCTGGGCGTCGTCCCGGGCGTGGTGGCCGCGCCGGCGACCTCGGCCGAGGCGGCCGAGGTGATGCGGACGGCCGCGGAGCTCGGGCTGGCCGTCGTGCCGCGCGGCGCGGAGACGCGGCTCGACTGGGGCGCGCCGCCGGCCCGCTGCGACGTGCTGGTCGACACCGCCCGGCTGGACCAGGTGGTCGAGCACGCGGCCGGCGACCTGGTGGTGACGGCCGAGGCGGGCCTGGACACCGGCCGGCTGGCGGAGGTGCTGGCCGAGCGCGGGCAGCGGCTCGCGCTGGACGCCCCGCTGCCCGGCTCCACGGTCGGCGGCACGATCGCCACGGCCGCCGCCGGGCCGCTGCGCCTGCTGTACGGGACGCCCCGCGACCTGGTCATCGGGCTCACGGTGATCCGCGCGGACGGCCGGGTGGCGCGGTCCGGGGGCAAGGTCGTCAAGAACGTGGCCGGGTACGACCTGGGCCGGCTGTTCAGCGGCTCGTACGGGACGCTCGGCCTGATCGTCGAGGCGACGTTCCGGCTCCATCCGATCCCGGCGGCCCAGGCGTACATCACCTGCGATCTGACCGACGCCACGCGCGCGTACGAGGCCGTCCAAGCGGTGCTGCACTCCCCCGCCGTGCCGAGCGCCGTCGAGGTGGTCTCCTCCTCTCAGGACGGCCTGACGCTTGGGGTGCTCCTGGAGGGCGTCCCGGAAGGAGTGGCGGCCCGTACGGAGCAGGTCTCGGCCCTTCTGGGCGCGGCCGGTACGCAAGTGCGGACCGCGCAGGAGCCGCCGGAGTGGTGGGGCGCCTATCCGGACGGGACGACCCTCATCGACGTGACCGCCCCGCCGTCCGCCCTGGCGACGCTTCTCGAACACCGTACGGAAGGCGTCTCCCTCTCCTGGTCGGCGGCCGGGCACGGCTATCTGGGCCTAACGCCGGAGGCGGATCCCGCCGGGACGCTGGCGCGCGTCCGGGAGGACCTGGGCGGGCGCCACAATGGCGCAGCGGTCGTGCGCTACACGCCCGAGGCCGTACGGAACGAGATCGACCTTTGGGGGCCCGTGCCGGCGTTCTCCCTCATGCGGCGGGTCAAGGAGCAATTCGATCCGGAGAACCGGTTGTCCCCCGGGCGTTTCGTGGGAGGTCTGTGATGGCGGGCGAGAGGGACGAACGGGACGGGGCGGAGCCGCGGGGGCTGCCCGAGCTGCTCGGCGACTGCGTCCACTGCGGTTTCTGCCTGCCGACGTGCCCCACGTACGTCCTGTGGGGCGAGGAGATGGACTCGCCGCGCGGGCGGATCCATCTGATGGAGCAGCACCAGGAGGGCGCGCCGATGTCGGCGCCGATGGTGCAGCATTTCGACCAGTGCCTGGGATGCATGGCGTGCGTGACGGCGTGCCCGTCCGGCGTGCGGTACGACCGGCTGATCGAGGCGACCCGCGCCACGGTCGAAGAGGAGCACGCGCGTCCGCTGCCCGAACGGGCCCTGCGCGAGGCGATCTTCCGGCTGTTCCCGTACCCGAACCGCCTGCGCGCCCTGCGTGGTCCGCTCCGCGCGTACCAGAAGACCGGCCTGGAGCGGCTGGTGCGGCGCAGCGGCATCCTGGAGCGCCTGTCCCCCTCCCTGGCGGCCATGGAACGCCTCGCGCCGCCGCTCTCCCGCTCCCCCAGGCTGCCCGAGCGCGTCGCGGCGCGCGGGGAGCGGCGCGCCACGGTCGGCATGCTCACCGGCTGCGTGCAGCGCGAGTTCTTCCCCGGCGTGAACGCCGCGACGGCGCGCGTCCTGGCCATGGAGGGCTGCGACGTCGTCATCCCCGCGCGGCAGGGGTGCTGCGGGGCGCTGTCGCTGCACTCGGGCCGCGAGGAGGAGGCCACGGCGTTCGCGCGCCGGACGATCGTGGCGTTCGAGGCGGTCGACGTGGTCGTGGTGAACGCGGCGGGCTGCGGTTCGGCGATGAAGGACTACCGGGACGTCCTGGCCGGCGACCCGGAGTGGGCGGGCCGGGCCGAGGCGCTGTCGGCCAAGACCAGGGACCTCGCCGAGTACCTGGCCGAACTCGGTCCCCGGGCGCCCCGGCGGCCACTTCCGGTCACGGTCGCGTACCACGACGCCTGCCACCTCGCGCACGCGCAGGGCGTCCGCGCGCAGCCGCGGGCGCTGCTGGCCGGCATCCCGGAGCTGACGATCAAGGAGATCGCCGATCCCGAGATCTGCTGCGGCTCGGCCGGGACGTACAACATCCTGCAGCCGGAGGCGGCGGCCGAGCTCGGCGACCGGAAGGCGGCGAACGTGCGCGCGACGGACGCGGAACTGCTGGTCGCCGCCAACCCGGGCTGCTCGATGCAGATCGCGACGGCGCTGGAGCGGCGGGGCGCCCGGCTCGCGGTCGCGCACACGGCGGAGGTCCTCGACGCGTCCCTCCGCGGGCTCGGCAGGGAGGCGCTGGTGCCCCGCGCGGGATGACGCGGCGGCGGCCGGCACGCCCGCCAAGAAAGGCCCAACAGGGGACATATTTGCTACAAACGGTCATCCTGTATCGTTGGCTGCCCGCCAAGAAAGGTCGTACTTACCGACCGGAGAGGCCGAGGAGTACGCAAAGCCATGTCCTACAGGCCGACGCCGCCGCCCAGGCCGATGCCGAGCGGCCACCCCTCACACCGCCGCCGCAAGAAGCGCGGGGCGGGCAAGCTCGGCATCGCGGGTGCGCTCAGCGGCGCCGTCGCCATGGCGGCGGTCGCCGCCGGGATCGTCGTCTTCCGCCCGCCGGGCGGGCAGGAGCACGGGTCCCCGTCCACCCTCGCCAGCCAGGGCGACGGCGCGCAGGGCGAGCCGCCCAGCGGCCAGGCCCCCGCGACCGGCCCCGCGCTCAGCGTCAACACGCCCGAGGGCTACGGGTACGGGCTCGCGGCGGCGAAGGCCGGCACCGACGACCGCCCGCTCGACGACGCGCAGCCGCCGCCCGAGGGCACGACGTACGCGTACGCCGACTACGTCCTCACCAACAACCAGCGCCGTCCCGCGCTGCTGGACTATCCGGCCGACCTGTTCATGCCGCGCGAGCAGGTGCCCGACGAGTCGCGCGAGCGCTGCATGCCGCAGCCCGGCATCCCCGAGGACATGTGCACGCTGCCCAACCGCAGCCGCGTCACCGCCCGGGTGAACGGGGCCGAGGCGCCTATCAGCGAGGCGGGCGACACGCTGATCCCGCCGGGGGCGTCGTACGTCGTGCGCATCGCGACCGACCTGCCGGTCAAGGACGGCCTCAAGGCCGAGGACCTCAGGCTGTACGTGTGGAACGCCCGCTACACCAGCGACCGCAAGGGCATCGAGATCGCCTTCCCGTAGAGCGGACGGGACCGCGAGCAGAAGGCCCCGGCCGGTGACATCGAGCCGATGTCACCGGCCGGAGCCGTCCTCCCAGGGCGTACGGATCACGAGGCCATGGCCGGTTCCCGCTCGGCGGCCGCGGGGGCTTCTCCGCGGCGGCCGCGCAGGGCGCCGGCCCCCAGCAGGAGCAGCCCGGCCGCCGCCCAGGCGAGCAGGACGGTCAGGGCCCCGCCCGCGCCGGCGCCGTCGAAGAACGCCACCGAGCGCAGCAGCGTGGCCGCCGCGCCGGGCGGGAGCAGCTGGCCGAGGTCGCCCCACGGCTGCGGCAGCAGTTCCGGGGCTGAGGTGGCGCCCGACAGCGGGTTGCCGAGCAGCAGGAGCGTCAGCGCGCCCAGCCCGATCCCGGCCCGTCCGAGCACCGCGGCGAGCCCGGTGACCGTTCCCGAGACGGCCAGGATCGTCAGGGCCATCACCGCGGCGACGGCCGGGTAGGAGCCCGGCAGCACCGACAGCCAGCCCTGGGCCAGCCACGTCACGGCGAGGCCGCCGAGGATCGCGAAGGCCACCAGCGCCGCGGCCCGCGCGCCGAGCCGCGGGAGGGCGAAGGTCAGCAGCACGGCGGCGGCGAGGCTCGACATGATCAGCGGCAGCGCCAGCGCGCCGAACCCGGCCCCGCGCGGGTCGTCGGGGTCGGCCGCCACCACGTCCTGGACGGCCCCGCCCGCCGGTGCCCCGGCGAGCTGGACGCCCAGCTGGGTGAGCTGCTGCGCGACCGCCGGCGAGGCCGCCGAGGCGACCAGCACCCGCGGGCCGGCGGGCGTGGTGACGATCGCGCCGTAGGCCTCCCGGTCGGCCAGCGCCGCCCGGGCCGCCGCCTCGTCGGCGACGGCGGCCGCCGCGAACGCGCCGGGACGCTGCCGGTCCAGCCGCTCGGCCACCGCCGCGGCCTGCGGCCCGGCCGTCACGATCGGCACGTCGTTCGGGGCGGTCCGGACCGCCGGCCAGGAGAAAGCGATGATCATCAGAAGCTGCAGCACGGCGGCGGCGAGGGTGACGCCGACGGCCCGCTTGGCGAGCGAGGAGTTCACGGTCCCCTCCAAAAACGAATGTCCGTTCTCTGTCTTCACCAGACTGCGCGCGGCGCGCCCGGTTGTCAAGAACGAACATTCGTTTTAAATTGGCGCCATGCCACGAGTGAGCCCCGAGCACCTGGAACGGCGCAGGCAGCAGATCCTCGACGCCGCCCGGACCTGCTTCATCCGCGAGGGCGTCCACGCCACCTCGATGCAGGACATCTTCGCCGAGGCGGGGCTCTCGGCCGGCGCGGTCTACCGCTACTTCAAGAGCAAGACCGAGATCATCGAGGCCATCACGGGCACGGTGATCGGCGACCTCCACACGTTCCTGGGCGAGCTCGTCCAGCACGACCCCGTCCTGCCGCTGGACGAGCTCGTGGTGCGCGTGGCCGAGCGGGTGGTGGCGCTGAGCGGCCCGGACGGCACGATGCGGCTCGCCCCGCAGGCCTGGGCCCTCGCCATGTACGACCCCGACCTGCGCCGCTACGTGCAGCAGAACGTCGTCGGCCTGCGCGTGCACTGGGCGGAGTACGCCCGGCGGTGCGTCGCCGCCGGGCTGCTGCCGCCGGACACCGATCCGGTGGCGGCCGGCAAGGCGATCTTCGGGATCATCCCCGGCTTCCTGCTGCAGCGGCTCATCCTGGACGACGCCTCCCCCGAGGAGCTCCGGGCGGGCGTCCGGGCGATGGCCCGCGAGAGCCTGCTCGCCGCGGGCGCCACCACCGACCCCGTCCAGGGCGCCTGACCGCGCCGCGGCCGCCCCGTCCCGGCTCGCCGCGGGCGCCCGCGAAGATCACAATACGGCCGCGGATCCGGCCGTCCGATCCCCGGACCGCCTGGGGGTCTTGCCCCGATATGGGTGGTTCGGGTACCTCTTAGCCATCGGCCCCGCCTCCCCGCGGCCGGGCAGGTACCTCACGTTCACCTCATTCCCGCCCCCTTGCGTCCCTGCGAGCCGACCCCGCCACCCGTGCCCCCTTCACGTCCCCTCCGCGCCGTCCACGCCGCCCACGCCGCCATACCACCGGCCCGCGGCGGCGGACTCCGGTACGCCCTCGCGCGCCGCTGTCCTGAGGCGGCCGTCCCTTGACCGGCGATGCACCCGGCGGGACGTTTTAACATTCCATTACTTTTGAGCGGGGAGAGCGCATGGTGACCGAGGACCGCGGCGGGGCCGCCCGGTGGCCCGTACCGCTGGCCCTCGCCGCCCTCGCCGCGGTCGCCGCCTCCCTGATCGCGGGACGCTGGCTGCCGGAGCCGCTGCGGCTGGTCTGGTGGCACCCGGAGATCGTCATCGCGCTCTTCTGGACACCGGTCGCCGCCCTGCTCCTGCGGTACCGCCCCCGCCTCCGGGTCGGCCTGCTGATGCTGGGCTGCGGCATGAGCGCCGCCGTCTACGTCCTCGCGCTCAACCTCGGGCCGCTCTTCGAGCTGCACGACCTGCCCGGGGCCGGGTTCCTGACCTGGCTCGGCGTCTGGCTGTGGGCCGTGGACACCTTCGGGCTCACCCTGGTACTGCCGCTGATCTTCCCCGACGGCCGGCTGGTGTCGGCCCGGTTCCGGCCCGTCCTGGCCGTGGCCTGCGCCGTCCCGCTCATCGTCTGCGTCCACCTCACGATCGACCCGGACGCGCGCCGCTGGCACAACGGGGTCTCGGTCTACCCGTTCCAGGACATCCCGCTCGCGATCAGCGCGACGATCCTCGGCACGCTGGCGCTGGGCTTCCTGTCGGTCGCGCTGCGCTTCGCGCGCTCCGCGCCCGACGTCCGGCGGCAGATCGGCTGGATCATCTACCCCGGCGTGCTCGCCATGGCGATCATCTACATCGGCGAGACCACGCCGATCAGCGACCCGGTCCGCAACGTCACGATCGCCGTCGTCCCGATCTGCATCGCGATCGCGATCACCCGGTACCGGCTGTACGACATCGACCTGGTCATCGGCCGGACCCTGGTGTACGCGGGGCTGGTCGTGGTGATCACCGGGGTGTACTTCGCGCTGGTCGGGCTGATCAGCAACGTGTTCGCCGGGCGCGGCCCGATGGTCGGGCTGTTCGGCGCGATCGCCGCCGGCGTGGTGTTCGAGCCCGCCCGGCGCCGCCTCCAGCGGGCCGTGGACCGGCTGATCCACGGCGAGCGCGACCCGTACCGGATCGCCGACCGGCTCAACCGCCGGCTGCAGACCACCTCCGACCCCGCCGCGGCGCTGGCGGCCGCCGCCTCGATGGTCCGCGAGGCGCTGCGCGCGTCCGGGGTGCGGATCGAGGTGCTCGACCGGGACGGCCGCACGACGGCGGCCACCGAGGACGGGGAGCTGGGCGACGCGCCGCGGCTCGTCCCGCTGGTCTGGCACGGCGAGCCGGTCGGCCGGCTGCTGTTCGGCGTCACCCGCCGCCCGGACGCCCGGACGGCCGGGGTCCTGGCCCGCAACCTCGCCGAGCTGACCAGCTCGGCGCGGCTGGCCGCCGACGTGCAACGTTCCAGGGAACGCATCCTGCGCGCCCGCGAGGAGGAGCGCCGCCGGCTGCGCCGCGACCTGCACGACGGCCTCGGCCCCACGCTGGCCAGCCTCGCGATGACGGTGGACGCGGCGCGCATCACGCTCAAGTCCGACCCCGCCGCGGTGGACGCCCTCCTGGAGGACCTGCGGCTGACCATGGGCCGCACCATCGGCGACATCCGGGAGCTGGTGTACGGGCTGCGCCCGCCCGCGCTGGACGACCTGGGCCTGGCCGGCGCCATCAGGGCGCTGGGCGGAGTGGTCGCGACCGGCGACGGGCCCGAGGTCGAGGTCGAGGTGGAGGGCGATCTGGGCGAGTTGCCCGCCGCCGCCGAGGTCGCCGCGTACCGGATCGTCCAGGAGGCCCTCACGAACGTCTACCGGCACGCCCAGGCGGGGAACGCGCTCGTGCGGCTCTCGCTGAACGGCGACCTGCACGTCTGGGTGGGGGACGACGGCGTGGGCATGGCCGAGGGCGCCCGTTCGGGCGTGGGGATGTCGTCCATGCGCGAGCGCGCCGCCGAAATCGGCGGATCGTGCACGGTGGAACCCGGCCCCGAAGGGGGAACGGTCGTCCGGGCGAGGCTTCCGGTCGGCGCCAACGGAGGCGGCGGCAGCGGCCCGTCCCAGGAATTCGCCTAGCTTCGCGCAGGCTCATCGGGGTCGCTGGGTCGCGCTCTACAGGCGCGCCCTCCACTCTCTACTGGAGTGGAGGGCCGGTGGCCGCCCCCCGCCAAGAAGGAGCCACCGGCCCTCGGCGCCACCCGGATCGGGGCTCCCATCCCGATCCGAGCGGGCCTTCACCAGAGGGTGTGCACTACTGAAGGTAGCGCCTTTCGGTCCCATTGGTCAGGGACACTCGTCCCGATATTCCCGGGACCGTACGGGGGACTGCCGGGCGAACCGTCCGATGAGCGGCACCGTGGATGCGAACACCCAGGTCAGGGCGTTGCGGACGCCCCTCCGGCGGCCTCAGGAGCCCCGCAGCCACCCGGAAAGAATTTCTCCCTCGGCCACCAGGACGGCCGGGCCGCGCAGGTGGCTGGTCCGCCCGTCGAGGGTGACCAGGACCCGCCCGCCGGGCACGTCCACGGTCCATTCTCCCGCGGCGTCCCCCTCGGCGGCGCCTGCCCCCCTCGCAGCGGCGGCGGCCACCGCGACGGTTCCGGTCCCGCAGGAGCGCGTCTCGCCCGAACCGCGCTCGTACACCCGCATCTCCACGTGGCGCTCCCCCACCGGGCGGAAGAACTCCACGTTCACCCCCTCCGGGAAGGCCGCCGGGTCGAACACGGGCGCGCGCGTGAGGTCGAGCCCCGCGACCGGCTCGCCGGCCGGGCAGGCCAGGTGCGGGTTGCCCATGGACACGCGCGTACCGGTGTGGACACGCCCCGCGATCGACGCCTCGCCCGTTCCCAGGTATTCGGGCGGCCCCATGTCGACGCTCACGTCGCCGGACGCGCCCAGCGTCACCCTGCGCAGCCCCGCGCGGGTCGCGACGTCCCACTCCCCCGGCGCGGCGAGCCCGGAGTCGACCAGGTAGCGGGCGAACACCCGGATGCCGTTGCCGCACATCTCCGCGATGCCGCCGTCGGCGTTGCGGTAGTCCATGAACCACTCGGCGTCGCCGGCCTGCGCCTCGGCGGCCGGATCGCCGGCGGCCTTGGCCCGCACGACGCGCAGCACCCCGTCGGCGCCGATCCCGGCCCGCCGGTCGCAGATCCGCGCCACCGACGCCGCGTCCAGGTCGAGCCCGCCGTCCGCGTCCGGCAGGATGACGAAGTCGTTCTCGGTCCCGTGCCCCTTGACAAACCGCATGGCATCGATCGTATTGCCTCGTCAGCCGGTCAGCGCGAGCGCCCGCCCGGGCAGGTCGGGGGCGTCGTACGGGAGCCAGCGCACCCGCGGGTCGCTCCGGAACCAGGACTCCTGGCGCCTCGCGAACCGCCGCGTCGCCCGGACCGTCTCCTCCATGGCGCGCTCCTCGGTCCACTCCCCCGCCAGGAACCGCAGGACCTGCGCGTACCCGAGCGCGCGGCTCGCCGTGAGGCCGTCCCGGAGGCCCGCGTCCCGCTCCAGCGCGCGGACCTCCTCCACCAGGCCCGCCTCCCACATCCGCTCCACGCGCAGGGCGATGCGCGCGTCCAGCTCCTCGCGCGGGACGGAGAGCCCGATCTGGACGGCGTCGTACCGGTAGCGCCGCTCCGGCATCGTCGCGCTGAACGGCCGCCCGGTGATCTCGATGACCTCCAGGGCCCGGACGATCCGCCGCCCGTTGCTCGGCAGGATCGCCGCGGCCGCCGCCGGGTCGCGGGCGGCCAGCCGCTCGTGCATGGCGGCGGGCCCGGCCTCGTCCAACTCGCCCGCCAGCCGCGCCCGGACGTCCGGATCGGTGCCGGGGAACTCCATGTGGTCGAGCGCGGCCCGCACGTACAGCCCGGAGCCCCCCACCAGCACGGGCACCCGGCCCCGCGCACGGACCTTCTCGATGGCCTCGGCACCGAGCCGCTGGTACTCGGCGACGCTCGCGGTGACGGTCACGTCCCAGATGTCCAAGAGGTGGTGCGGGACGCCGCGCATCTCGGCGGCGGTGAGCTTGGCGGTGCCGATGTCCATGCCGCGGTACAGCTGCATGGAGTCCGCGTTGATCGCCTCGCCGTCCAGGCGCAGCGCCAGCTCGACGGCCAGATCGGACTTCCCCGCCGCGGTCGGGCCCACGACTGCGATGACGGCTTTGCTGGTCACTGGCCTACTTCTGGTGACGGAACCGGCGGAACGGGTAGGGATCCGAACGTAAGGGGCAGCGGGCGGCCACCGCCCGCTGCCGCGCACGCCGCATCAGGACGAGGGATCCGGGGGGAACCAGATGTCCATCGTCGACAAGGTGAAGGAAATGCTCGGCCAGCACGGGGACAAGGCCCGGCAGGGTGTCGAGAAGGGCGGTGACATGCTCGACCAGCGGACCGGGGGCAAGTACTCCAAGCATGTCGACAAGGCCCAGGAGCGGGCCGGCGACTACATCGACAGGCAGGGCACCCAGGGCCGGCAGGACGAGCAGGGGCGCCAGCGCGACGACGGCGTCTGATCGCGTCCCGGCCCGCTTCGGCCGTCACGGGACGCCGTCCCAGGAGGCCACGAAGTAGCCGACGCCGTAAGGGGCCTCGTAGGCCAGCAGCTCGGATTCGTAACGGGCGGGTGCCGGAGCCGTCACGGCCGCGCCCGCCAGCACCTGCCACGCCGCCCGCCCTGCCGCCTGGACCTCATGGGAGACCTTGGGGTCGAGAGCCGCCAGGGCGGCGGCGTCGGCCCGCTCAAGGGCGCGCGCCACCGCGGCGTCGTACGCCCCGGCGTCCGGGTGGAGGTAGCCGGGGGCCTTCTCCGTCAGGCACGCGGACCCGTCGCCCATCACCAGGAGCGCCACGCGCCCGGCCGAGCCGGCCAGTTCCCGGCCGAGCCGGGCGCACTCCTCGGGAGAGGCGTCGTACGCGACGCCCTGGAAGCGCGCGTCCAACCCGCTGCCGCGCAGGAGCCACTCGCCGATCGTCAGTGACAGCGGCAGGACGGCGGCGTCCGGCGCGGGGCGTTCGCCGAGTCCGTAGGGGTGCAGCGAACCGGACGCGTCCGGCCCGTAGGCGCGGGTGACGGTGTCGCCGCCCACCACGTACAGGACGCAGCCGTCGCTCGCCTCCACGGCCGCCCGGAGGCGCCCCACGGCCGTTCCGCACGCCGCGCGCAGCGCGTCCAGCTCGCCCGCGGCCTCTCCCGCCATGGCCGGGACCAGCAGGGGCGGATGCGGGCAGACCGCCGCGGAGATCAGCATGGTGCGGGCGGCGTTCACGGGCAGGTCGAGCAGCCCGGGGCGGCGGCCGGAGCGGGCGCCGGGCGGCCGATGCCCGGCATGCCGAGCGCGACGCCCTGCGGCGCCGCCGTGCCCTGGCGGACCTCCCAGGCGTCGCCGGCACGGGTGCGGCGGACCGCCTCGACCGGCTTGTCGGCCACCAGGTGGTGGGGCGCCGCGTACGTGACCTCGACCGTCACCATGTCACCGGGCCGGACCGTCCCGGCCGCCTCGTCGGGCGCCCGGAAGTGCACCAGGCGGTTGTCGCGGGCGCGTCCGGAGAGGCGCCGCGTCTCGCCGTCCTTGCGGCCCTCGCCCTCGGCGACCAGCACCTCCAGCCGGCGGCCGAGCTGCTTCTTGTTCTCCTCCCAGGAGATCTCCTCCTGGAGGGCGACGAGCCGCTCGTACCGCTCCTGCACGACCTCCTTGGGCAGCTGCCCGTCCATGGTCGCCGCGGGGGTGCCGGGACGCTTGGAGTACTGGAACGTGAACGCCCCGGAGAACCGCGCCTCCCGCACGACGTGGAGGGTCTGCTCGAAGTCCTCCTCCGTCTCGCCCGGGAAGCCGACGATGATGTCGGTGGTGATGGCGGCGTCCGGGATCGCGGCCCGGACCTTGTCGATGATGCCGAGGAAGCGCTCCTGCCGGTAGGAGCGGCGCATCGCCTTCAGCACCGGGTCGGAACCCGACTGCAACGGCATGTGCAGCGACGGCATGACGTTCGGCGTCTCGGCCATGGCGGCGATGACGTCGTCGGTGAAGTCCTTGGGGTGCGGCGAGGTGAACCGGACCCGCTCCAGGCCCGCCACGTCACCGCAGGCGCGCAGCAGCCCGGCGAAGGCGCTCTGGCCGCCCGCCGTCATCGCGCGCACCTCGTCCGGCGCGGTCGCCAGGGCGCCGAAGCCGGACCCGTAGGCGTTGACGTTCTGGCCCAGCAGCGTGATCTCCAGGACCCCGTCGGCGACCAGCGCCTCCACCTCGGCCAGCACCTCGCCGGGCCGGCGGTCCCGCTCCTTGCCGCGCAGCGACGGGACGATGCAGAACGTGCAGGTGTTGTTGCAGCCCACCGAGATCGACACCCACGCGGCGTACGGGGACTCGCGGCGCGTCGGCAGCGTCGACGGGAAGGTCACCAGGGACTCTTCGATCTCGACCTGCGCCTCGTCCTGGACGCGGGCGCGCTCCAGGAGGGCGGGCAGCGACCCGATGTTGTGCGTCCCGAAGACCACGTCCACCCAGGGCGCCCGCCTGACGATCGTGTCGCGGTCCTTCTGCGCCAGGCACCCGCCGACCGCGATCTGCATCCCCGGATGCCCGTCCTTGACGGGACGCAGATGCCCGAGGTTGCCGTAGAGGCGGTTGTCGGCGTTCTCCCGTACGGCGCAGGTGTTGAAGACGACGACGTCGGGCTCGCCCTCCCCCGCGCGCACGTAGCCGGCGTCCTCCAGCAGCCCGGAGAGCCGCTCGGAGTCGTGGACGTTCATCTGGCACCCATAGGTACGGATCTCGTACGTGCGGGCGCCGGTCTCCATGGGCGCATTCATGACAGTCACCAAGGGTACGCGCAGGCACCGGCTCCGCGTACGCGATCAGTCGAGGCGTCCCGCGGGGCCCTCGGGCGATCATCGTGCGGGGACTCCGCGCAGGTCCTGCCCGCAATCGCCCATCATGCCGCCGACGTGCGGATTCGTGATCGGATCGGTACCGCGCCGAGAGTCGCCGGTGAGCGGCGATGACGTAAAGTCCGGCTCCATGACGGACAGCGGAGACGAGCTCGAGGTCACCCCCGAGGTCACCAAGGGCGAACCCCAGGACCCCGAGGTCGCCAAGGGCGGTTCCCGGGACGACGACGGCGCGGCCGGCGCGGCCGGCGAGCCCCTCGTCGAGGTCGAGCACGTCAACAAGCACTTCGGTGACCTGCACGTGCTCAAGGACATCAACCTCACCGTGAACCGCGGCGAGGTGGTCGTGGTCATCGGCCCGTCGGGCGGCGGCAAGTCGACCCTGTGCCGGTCGATCAACCGGCTGGAGCCGATCAACGACGGCGTGATCAGGGTCGACGGCAAGGAACTGCCCAAGGAGGGCCGGGAGCTGGCGAAGCTCCGGGCCGACGTCGGCATGGTGTTCCAGTCGTTCAACCTGTTCGCCCACAAGACGATCCTGGACAACGTCACCCTCGGCCCCATCAAGGTGCGCAAGTCCTCCAAGAGCGAGGCCGAGAAGCACGCGATGGAGCTGCTCGACCGCGTCGGGATCGCCAACCAGGCGCAGAAGTACCCCGCGCAGCTGTCGGGCGGGCAGCAGCAGCGCGCCGCGATCGCGCGCTCCCTGGCGATGAAGCCCAAGGTGATGCTCTTCGACGAGCCGACCTCGGCCCTCGACCCCGAGATGGTCAACGAGGTGCTGGAGGTCATGACCGGGCTGGCCAGGGACGGCATGACCATGATCGTGGTGACCCACGAGATGGGGTTCGCGCGGCGGGCGGCGCAGAAGGTCGTGTTCATGGCCGACGGCCAGATCGTGGAGGAGAACACCCCCGACGAGTTCTTCACCAACGCGCGCACCGACCGCGCCAAGGACTTCCTTTCCAAGATCCTTACGCACTGAGGCTTCACCGGGGGCCGCTCGCCGAGCCGCCTCCGGACCCGTTTGAGACCCCGCGTCGAGCACTTGTACGGCTCCGGCGAAAGCAGAGGGAGAACCAGCACATGCGAGTACGTCGTTTCGGCGCCGCCATCGGTGCGGCGACCGCGCTTGCCCTGGCCCTGACGGCCTGTGGCGCCGACACCGAGAAGACCGAGGCCAAGACGGTCGCGCAGAAGGCCAAGGACACCAAGAAGATCACCGTCGGCATCAAGTACGACCAGCCGGCGCTCGGCCTGAAGAAGCCCGACGGCACGTTCGAGGGCTTCGACGTCGACGTCGCCAAGTACATCGCCAAGGAACTGGGCGTCCCCGAGAGCGGCATCACGTTCAAGGAGACCACCTCGGCGAACCGCGAGTCGTTCCTCGGCGGCGGCCAGGTCGACCTCGTCATCGCCACGTACTCCATCACCGACGCGCGCAAGCAGCAGGTCACCTACGGCGGCCCGTACTACGTCGCGCACCAGGACACGATGGTCCGCGCGGACGACAACAGCATCAAGAAGGCCGAGGACCTCAAGGGCAAGAAGCTCTGCAAGGCGGCCGGCTCCAACTCGTTCCGCCGCGTCACCGAGGGCCCGCCGGACGGCAAGCTCGCCGTCAAGGGCGTCGACCTGGTGGACGCGCAGAGCTACTCCGAGTGCGCCACCAAGCTCGCCGCGGGCGCGCTCGACGCGGTCAGCACCGACGACCTGATCCTGGCCGGCTTCGCCAACCAGCAGAAGGGCAAGTTCAAGGTCATCAACGCCCCCTTCACCGACGAGAAGTACGGCGTCGGCATCAAGAAGGGCGACAAGGAGACCTGCGAGGCCGTCAACAAGGCCATCACCAAGATGTACCAGGACGGCACCGGCAAGAGCCTGCTCGACAAGCACTTCGCCGGCACCGGCCTCAAGACCGTCACCACCGTCCCGCAGTTCGAGGGCTGCGCCTGATCCCAGGCTGACGCCCGCCATGCCGGCGCGCTCCCCGGCAGACCCGACCCGGGGAGCGCGCCGGTCTGGCCCTGACCCGCTGGAACGCCATGGAACAGCTACTCGACCTGTTTGACTTCGGCCCCGTACTCGACAACAGCGACGTCCTGCTCGACGGTTTCTGGGCGACGATCCGGCTGGCGATCGCGTCGGCGGTCCTGTCGCTCATCATCGGCACGATCCTGGTCGCCTTCCGGGTGGCGCCGGTGCCGGTCCTGCGATGGGTCGGCACGGGCTACGTCAACGTCGTCCGGAACACCCCGCTCACCCTCGTGCTGCTGATGTGCAGCCTGGCGCTGAACGACGTGCTCGGCCTGGCCTTCTCGAAGGACACCGGCACCACCTACTACTGGTGGGCCGTCCTCGGCCTGTCCGGCTACACCGGCGCGTTCGTCTGCGAGGCGCTGCGCTCGGGGATCAACACGGTCCCGCTCGGCCAGGCCGAGGCGGCGCGCTCGCTCGGGCTCACGTTCACCCAGTCCCTGCGCATGATCATTCTCCCGCAGGCGTTCCGCGCGGTCGTCGCGCCGCTGGGCAGCATCCTCATCGCCATGATCAAGAACACCACCGTGGCCATCGCCGCCAGCTATGCCGAGGCGGCGGCCGTGATGAAGGGCCTGATGGACCTGCCGTCGTTCACCAGCGGGGCGATACCGCTGTTCATCGGCGTCGCGGTGGGCTTCATGATCTTGACCCTGCCGACCGGCTTCTTCTTCGGCTGGCTGGCCAAGCGGACGGCGGTGGCGCGATGAGCCAGGAAGCGAACGTCCTCTTCGACGCGCCCGGCCCCCGGGCCCGCAAGCGCAACCACGTCCTCACCGTCGTCTCGGTGCTGCTGCTGGGCGGCATCGTCGCGGCGCTCGTGCTGCGGCTCGCCGACAAGGGCCAGTTCGCGTGGCGGCTGTGGGAGCCGTTCCTCCAGCCCGACGTGTGGACGAACCTCATCCTCCCGGGCCTGTGGAACACGCTGAAGGCTGCCGCGGTCGGCTCGGTGCTGGCCCTGCTGTTCGGCGTCGTGTTCGGCCTGGCGCGGCTGTCGGACCACGCCTGGATCCGGATCCCGGCCGGCGCGGTGGTGGAGTTCTTCCGCGCCATCCCGCTGCTGATCCTGATCTTCCTGGCGTTCTTCGTGCCGAACAAGATCAGCCCGGCGATCGCCGAGTCCCCGCTCGGGACGTTCCAGCGGGTCATGGTCGAGACCTTCGGCGGGCTGTTCGGGGTGGAGATCAACGCGGGCACCATCACCGTCCCCGCGTTCGCGGCGGTGGTCTTCGGGCTCGTGCTCTACAACGGCTCGGTGCTGGCCGAGGTCGTCCGCGCCGGGGTCAACTCGATCCCCCGGGGGCAGGCGGAGGCCGCGTACTCCATCGGCCTGCGCAAGAACGGCGTGATGCGGCTGGTGCTGCTCCCGCAGGCGATCACGGTCATGATGCCCGCGATCGTGAGCCAGCTGGTGGTGCTGCTCAAGGACACCGCGCTGGGCTTCATCATCGCCTACCCGGAACTGCTGCAGGCCGGGTTCAAGCAGGTCCCGCCCAACTTCGGCAACAACATCATCCAGGCCGGCATCGTCGTCGCGATCATCTACATCGCGATCAACATGGCGGTGAGCGCGCTGGCGAACGCGCTGGAGCGGCGCAGCCGCCGCAGCCGCAAGACGTCCGCCAAGACGATCGGCACCGGGACCGGCGCGCCGCCCGCTCCCGGGATGGCGCTCGCCGAGCCCGGCGGGAAGGGCTGACCGGCCCGGAACGGGCTGGACGGCGCGTACCGCGCACGGCCGTGGACGAAGGGGGCCGCCGGGAATCCGGCGCCCCCCTTCGCGGTTTGCCCGGACGTGACGCATGACGTGGCGGTGATCGGGGCGGGGCAGGCGGGACTGTCCGCGGGGTACTTCCTGCGCAGGTCCGGGCTCGACTTCGTGATGTTCGACCACGCGCCGCGCAGCGGAGGTGCCTGGCAGTACCGGTGGCCGACCCTCACGCTGGGGGCCGCCCACGGCATCCACGATCTGCCGGGGATGCCGCTGGAGGACCGAGAGCCGTCGCGGCCCGCGTCCGAGGTGGTGTCGGAGTACTTCGCCCGCTACGAGCGCGAGTTCGGCCTGGACGTGCGCCGCCCCGTGGACGTGCGGTCCGTCCGCGACGAGTCCGGCGGGTTCGTCATGGACACGTCCGAGGGGACGTTCCGCACGCGCACGCTCATCAACGCTACGGGGACCTGGGACCGGCCGTTCTGGCCGTACTACCCGGGGCAGGAGACGTTCCGGGGGCGCCAGCTGCACACCGCCGATTACCGGGGACCGGACGAGTTCGCCGGGAAGCGGGTCGTGGTCGTCGGCGGCGGGGCGTCCGCCACGCAGGCGCTCATGGAGATCGCTGAGACGGCCGCTGAGACCACATGGGTCACCCGGCGGCCTCCTGTATGGGTCGAGGGACCGTTCGACCAGGAGCGGGGCCGTGAGGCCGTCGCCCGGGTCGAGGAGCGGGTCCGGCGCGGGCTGCCGCCCGGGAGCGTGGTCGGCGCCACCGGGCTCGTCCTCTCGCCCGAGGTGCGGGCGGCCCGCGAGAGCGGCGTCCTGCGCCGGCTGCCGATGTTCACGCGCGTCACGCCCACCGGCGTCGCGTGGGCGGACGGGACCTCGGCCGGAGCCGACGTGATCCTGTGGGCCACCGGGTTCCGCGCCGCCCTCGACCACCTGGCGCCGCTGCGGCTGCGCGGGCCCGGCGGCGGCATCCGCATGGACGGCACCCGCGTCGCCGCCGACCCGCGGATCCACCTGCTGGGATACGGGCCCTCGGCCAGTACGATCGGGGCGGGCCGCGCCGCCCGTTCCGCCGTCCGCGACATCAAGGGCCTGCTCGCCCCGCTGCCCCTCGCCGCAGGGGCCTGAGCGATCCGGCACCCGGTGCGGTCGCTTGTGAACGGGTTGTATCTTTCCGAGGTCAACTGCCCCGTCATGGCCCCAACCGAACCCTGTATGCGGGACGATTCGCATATGACCGCTCGTGCGACCCTTCCCTACGGCTCCTGGCCCTCTCCGATATCAGCCGACGACGTCGCCCGCGCCCGGCTGCGTCTCAGTTTCCCCACCGTGCACAACAGCGACGTCTGGTGGCAGGAGACCCGGCCGGAAGAGGGCGGCCGGACCACGGTCGTCCACCTCCAGGGCGGTCACCGTACCGAGCTCCTGCAGGCGCCCTGGGACGCGCGTACGCGCGTGCACGAGTACGGCGGCCGGTCCTACCTGCCCGTACGCACGGGCGAAGGGCACGCGATCGTCTTCTCCAACTACGACGACCAGCGCCTCCACCGGCTCGACCCCGGCGACCCCAAGCCGCGGCCGCTGACGCCCGAGCCCGCCATCCCCGGCGGCCTGCGCTACGCCGACTCCGTCGTCTCCCCTGACGGCACCGAGATCTGGTGCGTCTGCGAAGGGCACACCCCCGAAGGCATCAGGCGCGCCATCGTGGCCGTCCCCCTGGACGGCAGCGCCGCCGCCGACCCCTCCGCCATCCGGGAGCTGGTCACCGGCGCCGACTTCTACGCGAGCCCCGTGCCCTCCCCCAGTGGGGGCCACCTCGCCTGGGTGCAGTGGAACCACCCGCGCATGCCCTGGGACGGCACCGAGATCCGCGTCGCGGCCCTGGAGGACGGCCAGACGGTCGCGCCCCGTACCGTCAAGGGCGGCCTCACCGAATCCGCCATCGCCCCACTGTGGCGCGACGACGAGTCCCTGTACGTCATCTCCGACTGGCCCGGCTGGTGGAACATCTACCAGGTCGGCCTCCACGGAGAGTCGCCGCAGGCCCTCTACCCCGCCGAAGAGGAGTTCGCCGGGGCCCTCTGGCAGCTGGGCGGCATGCCGTACGCCCTCCTGGAGGACGGACGCCTCGCCGTACTGCACGGGGAGGGCGACCAGCGGCTCGGCATCTACGACCCCGAGACCCTCGAACTGGTCGACCTGGAGGTCCCGTACGACGACTGGCAGCCGGCGCTTTCGGCGCACGGTTCCACCATCGTGGGCATCGCGGGCGGTCCCGCCGTCCCGCCGTCGGTGGTGCGGATCGACACCACCACCGGGCGCGTCGAGGGCCTGCGCCGCGAGCTGGCCGAGCTGCCGGACGTCGCGTACCTGCCGAAGCCCCGCACCGAGCTCATCGAGGGGCCGTTCGGGCGGCCCGTGCACGCCTACGTGTACCCGCCGTCCAACCCGGAGTACACGGGCACCGAGGGCGAGCTGCCGCCGTACGTCGTGTTCGTCCACGGCGGGCCGACCAGCCGGGTGTCCCGGGTCCTCAACCTGGAGCGCGCCTACTTCACCAGCCGCGGCATCGGCATCATCGACGTCAACTACGGCGGCTCCACCGGCTACGGCCGCGCGTACCGCGAGCGGCTCCGCCGCCAGTGGGGCGTCGTGGACGTCGAGGACGCCGTCGCCGCGGCCGAGGCCCTGGTCGAGGGCGGGATCGCCGACCCCGAGCGGCTGGCCATCCGCGGCGGCAGCGCCGGCGGCTGGACGACCCTCGCCGCGATCACGCAGACCAAGGTGTTCAGCGCGGCCACGAGCTACTACGGCGTCAGCGAGCTGACCAGCTTCGCCGAGGGCACCCACGACTTCGAGTCCCGGTACCTGTTCGGCCTGATCGGCCCGCTGCCCGGATTCGAGCGCGCCTACGAGGAGCGCTCGCCCCTCACCCGCGCCGACGAGACGGCCTGCCCCGTCCTGCTCCTGCAGGGCCTGGACGACCCGGTCGTCCCCCCGGACCAGTCCGAGCGCTTCGCGGCGGCGCTGGCCGCCAAGAAGACGCCCCACGCGTACCTGACGTTCGAGGGCGAGTCCCACGGCTTCCGCCGGGCCGAGACCGTCATCGCCTGCCTGCGCGCCGAACTCGCCTTCTACGGCCAGACCCTGAACTTCCAGCCACGAGGAGTAGATCCGATCGAGCTGACCGCAGGCTGACGTCCCGGTAGAGCCGCAGTGGCCGGCACGCGAACCCACTGCGGCCCCTCGGCGAGAGGCTCCCCGGGGTCGGCTGGGCCGGCGGGGTCAGCGGGCGAACTCGATGGCACGGGACTCGCGGACGACCGTGACCCGGATCTGGCCCGGGTAGGTCAGCTCGCCCTCGACCTGCTTGGCGATGTCGCGGGCGATCACCTGGGCCTGGATGTCGTCGACCGAGTCCGGCTTGACCATCACCCGGATCTCCCGGCCGGCCTGCATCGCGAAGACCTTCTCCACGCCCTCGTGCTGCTCCCGGGCGATCTCCTCCAGCCGCTCCAGCCGCTTGACGTAGGCCTCCAGCGACTCGCGGCGGGCCCCCGGGCGGCTGCCGCTGATCGCGTCGGCGGCCTGGGTGAGGACCGCCTCGACGGTACGGACCTCGACCTCGTTGTGGTGCGCCTCGATCGCGTGCACCACGTCCTCGTGCTCGCCGTACCGGCGGGCGATCTCGGCGCCGATCAGCGCGTGGCTGCCCTCGACCTCGTGGGTGAGGGCCTTGCCGACGTCGTGCAGCAGCGTGCAGCGCTTGGCCAGCTCCACCGGCAGCCGCAGCTCGCTCGCCATGATCCCGGCGAGGTGCGCCGACTCGATCAGGTGCTTGAGGACGTTCTGGCCGTACGAGGTCCGGTAGCGCAGCTGCCCCAGCAGCGTGATCAGCTCCGGGTGCATGTCGGTGATCCCGAGCTCGACGAGGGCGTCCTCGCCGGCCCGCACGCACAGCTGCTCGACGTCGCTGCGGCTGCGCTCGTACACCTCCTCGATGCGCTGCGGGTGGATGCGGCCGTCCAGGACGAGCTTCTCCAGCGTCAGCCGACCGACCTCCCGGCGCACCGGGTCGAAGCAGCTGAGCAGCACCGCCTCGGGGGTGTCGTCGATGATCAGGTTGACGCCGGTGGTGGACTCGAAGGCCCGGATGTTGCGGCCCTCGCGCCCGATGATGCGGCCCTTCATCTCGTCGCCCGGCAGGTGCAGCACCGACACGACCGACTCGGCGGTCTGCTCGCCGGCCACCCGCTGGATCGCCAGCGTCACGATCTTGCGGGCGCGCTTCTCGCCCTCCTGCCGCGCCGCGTTCTCGATCTCCCGGGTGATCGGGATGGCCTCCCGCTTCGCCTGGTTCTCCAGCGCGGCGACCAGCTCGGCCTTGGCCTCGTCGGCGGTCAGCCCGGCGGTGCGCTCCAGCACCTGGCGGCGCTCCTCCTCCAGCCTGCCGAGCTCCTGCTTGCGCGCCTCCAGCGTCCGCTTGGAGTCGGCGAGCCGGCCGGACCACTCCTCCAGGCGCCGCACCTCGCCGTCCAGGCGCTGCTCGCGCTCGGCCAGCCGGGTCTCGCGGCGCTCCAGGTCCTCCCGCAGGGTGCGCAGGTCCTCGCGCAGGACCCGGGCCTCCTCCTCCAGCTCGCCGCGCGCGGCACTGCCGAGCCGCTCGGCCTGCGCCTGCGCCTTGGCGAGGATCTCCTCGGCCTCGGCCCGCGCGCCCGCCCTGATCTCGTCTGCGTCGCGCTGCGCCTGGCCGTCGTCCTCACCGGGGCCGGCGGGCCGCCGCAGAAGCATGATGACGAGAGCGACCAGGGTCACCAGAAGCGCGGCACCCAACAGGACGCTCTCAGCCATGAGGCAGACCCTTCCTCGCCCGCGGGCCCCGTCGGAGATCGAGGCCCTGCTCTGCGAGGATTCACCCGCGCCCTGGCGGACCGGCGCACGACGCCGCACGCCCCGCGGGTACGCGGCAGCGCCCGGGCGGCACGAAACTCCACCCGGCGGCCACGGCCCCTCCGGCGAGGTCGGCCAACGTCTAGTCCTCTATGCCTCTCAGCTGCGTGAACGTGCTCGGTCGTATCGCAATCCGCGGTGCGCGGAGTAACTCCTCACTGCCGTAACGGTAAGCGGCAGGGAGGTAATGAGCAAGCAAACCCAGGGCATTCCGGGCTAACCGAACGCCCACGGAAGAAGTCTCTTACCGCCCCTGCAATGGCCCCGACCTGCCCGATCGCAGTCAGACCACCGCCTCCCGCCCGGTCAGGGGCTCCGGTCATTCCGGCGTGTCGCGACGATCAGTCCGGATCGGGCATTTCCTCGACCTCGGTCCCCTCCTCCGCCAGCACGTCCCGCACGACCCTGTAGGCCAGCCCCGGCGGATACCCCTTGCGCGCCAGCACGCCCACCAGCCGCCGCGTCCGCTTGGCCGGATCCACCCCGCGCGTCGCCGCCGCCTTCCGCTCGATCAGCCGCCGCGCGGTCCGCTCCTCCTGCTCGGAGTCCAGCGTCTCCACCGCGTCGTTCACGGTCTCCTGCGCGACACCGCGCCGGCGCAGCTCCGCCGCGAGCGCCCGCCGCGCCAGCCCTCGCCCGCTGTGCCGCGACTGCACCCACGCCTGCGCGAACGCCTCGTCATCGATGAGCCCGACCTCGGTGAACCTGCCCAGCACCCCCTCGGCGACCTCGTCCGGGATCCCCTTGCGCCGCAGTGCGTCCGCCAGCTGCGCCCGGGTCCGGGGCCCCATCCCGAGCAGCCGCAGGCAGATCTCCCGAGCCCGCCCCTCGGCGTCCCGCCCGCCCGCGCCCCGTTCACCTGCTCCCCGGTCACCTGCGTCCCGCTCAGCGGGCTCGCCGTCGTCCGCCCGCTCACCGGTGGCGGCGCCGGCGGCCCCCCGGCCCTCCCAGACCGAGCCGCCGCCCTGGCGCTCTTCCGCGCCTTTGCGCCCCCGCCGCTTCCGCTTGCCCTCACCACGTCCTGCGCCCCGAGCCGCACCGTCCCATGGCCCGGCGGAATCGCCCCGCCCGGCTTCCCGGTCCTCCCGCCCGCGCACCTCGGCGTCCTGCGCCGGCTCGACGGCCCCGGCGTCTCCCGCCCGCTCACCGGACTCGACACCGCGAGGCACCCCGGCTTCCCAGGGCAGGGCGTCGTCTCGCTGCTCTTCCTCGTCGTTCCGGCTCCGCCGCTTCTGTTTCCTCCCACCGCGTCCGGCGCTCCGCCCTGCGCCGTCAGTCGCAGCGGGGACCGGAGGCGCCGCCGCGGGGGCTTCAGCACTCGCGGGGTCGCCGCCTCGGGGTCCTTCTTCCCCTGGAACCGGCCGGACGGCCTCGTCGGCGACAAGGCCCGGTGGCTGCTCGCTCGTGCTCTTCGCGGACAGACCGTCATCGCCCCCGGCGGGCCGCCGACCCGGGCGGGTCTCAGGTGGTGGGGGTGTGGCGGGCCTGGCCGGAGTCCCGGGCTCCTGGTTCCAGGGGTTCTGCGTTTCCCAGGGGATCGCGGCCTTTTCGGACGCTTCCGCGCCCGGCAAGGGTGTGGGGCGGGGTGTGCTCGCCGGGGCGGCGGGGGGTGGTGGTGGCGTTCGGACGCTCCCCTCGTCCTCGTCGCCCTCGCCCTCTTGGGCCTCCTCGCCGTCCTGGGTCCAGGCGTTGCGGGACCAGGGGGTGGCGAAGGGGTTGGGGGGTGGCGGGGCGTCCAGGGACGACCAGGGGCCGTCCTCCACGGGCGGTGCCGGGTCGTCCTCGGTGGACCAGGGGTTCTCGCGCGTCATCGGCGGTCCTCGGGAGCGGCGGCGCCATTGGGGAAGGTCCGCGTACCCGCCGGGTACGGGATGGGGCGCCGCCGCCCTTCGTACGAGATCATTCCTCAGCCTTCGTCAAGAGACACCCGGATCGGGGGAATCCCCGTTACTTGATCACGAGTCGCCCGGCTTGGGGGTCTTGGCCTTGCGCGAGGTGGAGGCGGCGGCGCGGGCGGCGGGAGCCGGGGCGGCGGCGGCCGGGGGCGGGGTGTCGCCGGCGGCGGCCGGGACCGGTTCGGCCTCCTTGTCGACCTTGGGGCCGATGCCGAGCTTCTCCTTGATCTTCTTCTCGATCCCGTCGGCCATGTCCGGGTTGGCCTTGAGGAAGTTGCGGGCGTTCTCCTTGCCCTGGCCGAGCTGGTCGCCGTCGTAGGTGTACCAGGCGCCGGACTTGCGGACGAAGCCGTGCTCGACGCCGAGGTCGATCAGGCCGCCCTCGCGGGAGATGCCCTGGCCGTAGAGGAGGTCGAAGTCGGCGACGCGGAAGGGCGGGGCCATCTTGTTCTTGACGACCTTGACGCGGACGCGGTTGCCGACCGCCTCGGTGCCGTCCTTGAGGGTCTCGATGCGGCGGACGTCGAGCCGCACGGAGGCGTAGAACTTCAGCGCGCGGCCACCGGTGGTGGTCTCGGGCGAGCCGAACATGACGCCGACCTTCTCGCGGAGCTGGTTGATGAAGATCGCGGTCGTGCGGGTCTGGTTGATCGCGCCGGTGAGCTTGCGCAGCGCCTGGGACATCAGCCGGGCCTGGAGGCCGACGTGGCTGTCGCCCATCTCGCCCTCGATCTCGGCACGGGGCACCAGGGCCGCCACGGAGTCGATGACGACGATGTCGATGGCGCCGGAGCGGATCAGCATGTCGGTGATCTCGAGCGCCTGCTCGCCGGTGTCGGGCTGGGAGACCAGCAGCGCGTCGATGTCGACGCCGAGCTTGGCGGCGTACTCGGGGTCGAGGGCGTGCTCGGCGTCGACGAACGCCGCGATGCCGCCCTTCTTCTGCACGCTCGCCACGGCGTGCAGCGCGATGGAGGTCTTGCCGGACCCTTCGGGGCCGTACACCTCGACGACCCGGCCGCGCGGCAGGCCGCCGATGCCGAGCGCGATGTCGAGCGAGATGGAACCGGTGGGGATCACCTCGACCGGCGGCCGCGTCTCCTCGCCCATCCGCATGACCGAGCCCTTGCCGAACTGCCGCTCGATCTGGGCCAGTGCGGTCTCGAGAGCCTTCTCCCGGTCGTTCGCTGCCATGAGGTTCGCCCCTTTTTCCGTCTGTCCTTCGATGTCGGAGGCGACGTTACGGGGTGCCACCGACAGTTCGCGGTACCCCGACTTTACCGAACATCCGTTCGATCATGGTCTCGGCCGAGGATTTGCCCGGGAATCGCCGTGCGCGCGACACTCAAGAACCCGTACGCTGGCGCCGTCCACGGAGGGTTCCATCATGACGCTGACCGTCATCTTCTGCGTCGACCCGCTCCGGCCCCGGCGCGTTGACCCCCACTTCGCCCGCGAGGCGGCCGCCGTACGGGACCACTACGGCGAGATCGCCCTGATCGACCACGACGCGCTCCGGCACGGGGACGCCGAGGCGGCGGTACGGGCCGTTCCGCGGGACCTGGGGCCCGTCTGGTACCGCGGCTGGATGCTCACCAGCGACGAGTACGCCGCGATGGCGCGCCTGCTGAAGGCGCGCGGCGCCTTCCTGCTGACGCATCCGGAGGACTACCGGCGCGCGCACGAGCTGCCGGGATGGCACGACACGTTCGCGGGATTGACGCCGCAGAGCGTGTGGCGGCCGCTCGCCCCCGGCGAGGACCCGGGAGATCTGGGGGAACTGGTGCGCCCCCTCCGCGGGGGTCCCGCCATCGTGAAGGACTACGTGAAGTCGCGTAAGCACGAATGGGACGAGGCGTGCTACGTCCCGGACGTGAAGAACCTCTCCTCACTGCGCGGGATCGTGGCCAAGATGCTGGCGCTGCAGGAGGACTTCCTGGCCGGCGGCCTGGTCGTGCGCGAGTACGAGCCGTACGACGAGTACGGCGAGGCGCGCGTGTGGTGGGTGGATGGAGAGCCCGCGCTGGTCGGGCCGCACCCGGACAGCCCGGACCTCGAGCCCGACCCCGTCCTGGACGCGGTGGCGCCCGCCGTCCGTACTCTGGGCTGCCGTTTCATCACGACCGACCTGGCGTGCCGGGAGGACGGCGCGTGGCGGGTGGTCGAGGTCGGCGACGGCCAGGTGAGCGACCTTCCGTCGACGGTCGATCCGATGGACCTGTACGCGCATCTGCCGGTCCCGGACTGAGCCCTCCGAACAGAGTTCTAAGCCTTCGGGAACGGGACGGGTGTCCCTTCCGTCCGAGGAACGACCAGCCCTAAGCTATGGCCTCGCGACCGAGAGTTCACTTTCCCCGCGGGCGTCCGCGCCCGTCCCGTGGAACCGGCCGGTCGCGGGTCGCCTCGTTTTCGAAGGACGTGTTCGCCTTGCCCCCACAGGAACAGAAGCGTCGGCTCAGCTCCCGTGCCGTCAAGATCGGGATGGTCAGCGCGCTGTCCCTCACGGTGGCGGCCTGCGGCTCGAAGACCACCACCGCGTGGTGCGTGGACCGCATGGCGCCGAACGTCGGCAAGACCAAGGGCGGCTACCGGGTCGTTCCGGACGCCTTCTGCGACACCCGCGACATCGAGCGTGGAACGATCTCATACGGCCGGTACTTCTGGTACTACGGCGGCAACCGCGACAGCGACGGCTACGTGTCGGGCGGCAGCCGGGTGGGGCCCAGCAAGGGCAAGATCAAGTCCAGCAGGGGGAACACCCTGAGCCGCGGCGGCTTCGGCGGCGGCGGCAAGAGCGGGGGCTAGGCCGTGCGGAGAGCACGTTCGAAGCCGCGCGAGAACTGGGCGGAGAAGGTCGAGGAGCACGGCCTGGCGTACCACCGGACGGCGCATCCGGCGCACCTCCCGCGGCCCTACTGGGACGAGTCGGTGCACTACGTCTTCGAGATGGACGAGGTCCTGGCGCTGGAGGAGGTCGTCGAGGAACTGCACCGGATGTGCCTTCAGGTGGTCGAGCACGTGGTGACCACCGGGCGCTACCACGTGCTGGGCATCCCCGACTGGGTGGCGCCGCTCATAGAGGCGTCCTGGCGGCGCGGGGACCCGCACCTGTACGGGCGCTTCGACCTCTGCTACGACGGCGAGGGGCCGGCCAAGCTGCTGGAGTACAACGCCGACACCCCGACGTCCCTGGTGGAGAGCTCCATCGTGCAGTGGTTCTGGCTGCAGGAGGCCTTCCCTGGGGACGACCAGTGGAACTCCATCCACGAGCGCCTGGTGGCGCGGTGGAAGGAGATCGCCTCCGAGGTGGGCGAGGGCCCGGCGCACTTCGCGTGGACCCACGGCGACGAGACGGGCGAGGAGGTCATGACGATCGCCTACATGCAGGAGACCGCCGAGGAGGCGGGCCTGCCGGGGGTGGCGATCGCCATGGAGGAGGTCGGCTGGGATCCGCGGCGCAACCGGTTCGTGGACCTCAAGGAGTTCGAGATCCGCACCCTCTGCAAGCTGTACCCGTGGGAGTGGATCGTCAACGAGCCGTTCGGCCGCAACATCCCGGGGACGCCGACGCGCTGGATCGAGCCGATCTGGAAGATGGTCCTGTCAAACAAGGCGCTCCTGGTGCTCCTCTGGGAGCTGTTCCCCGGGCACCCCAACCTGCTCCCCACGTACCTGAACACGCCGTCCGACCTCACCTCGTACGTGCAGAAGCCGCTGCTGGGACGGGAGGGGGCGAGCATGCGCATCGTCACCCCGGACGGCAGCGAGCAGCGCACGCAGGGGGACTACGGCAAGGAAGGCTTCGTCTTCCAGGAGTTCTGCGCGCTGCCCGAGTTCGACGGCGAGCACCCGGTGCTGGGCGCCTGGATGGTCCACGACGAGGCCGCGGGGCTGGGCATCCGCGAGACGGCGGGGCTCATCACCGATGACAGCTCGTCGTTCGTCCCCCATCGCATCCCGCTGTAAGGCACCCTCTGCAAGTCACCCCCTGCAAGCGCATGCCCCGCCCCTGAACGCGGGGGACGCGAGTTCCGTAAGGAGACCCATGAGAACGCTGGCGAACGAGGAGAGCCTCGGCTCGATCCTGCTGGACGGGACGGGCGCGCTGCTCGCCTACGCCGCGGCCGGCCTGGTGCTGTTCGTGATCGGCTTCTATATGACCGATCTGGCCACCCCGGGCCGGCTGATCACGGTCATCCGCGAGCACCGCAACCCCAACGCCACGCTGCTGGCGGTGGCCTCGACGATCGGGGTGGGCCTGATCGTGGCCGTCTCGATCTTCGCCTCGAGCGGCGACCTGCTGGAGGGCCTGGCCCGGACGCTGGTGTTCGGCGGTGTCGGCATCGTCGCGATGACGATCGCCACGCTGGTCTTCGACCGGCTGGTCGGGATCAGCATCAAGGACCTCGCCGACGACGCCGAGGACAAGCTGGAGCCCGCCGCGATCCTGCTCGCGGTCGCCAACCTGATGATCGGGTTCGTCACCGCCGTCGCGGTCTACTGATGACGGGAGGCGGTGGCCGCCTCCCCTGGACGCCCCTCAGCGCAGGCTGGGCGGGACGTCGAAGGTGGCCACCACCGCCTGCCAGACCTTCTTGGCGGGCTCGCCGTCGGCGAGGGCCTGCTCGATCGTACGGCCGCCCAGTTCGGCCATGACGTGGTCCTTGGCCACGCTCTCCGCGTAGGCGTCGCCGAACTGCTGCCTCATCCGATCCCAGAACACTGTGAGCCGCACCCGCTCACGCTATCCGAGCCCGGTGACCGCCCGGGGCCGGCGCTATCCGAGCGAGTCGGTGACCTCGTCGGGTACGGCGGGCGGCGCGCCGGCCGCCTTCCGGCCGTATTCGCGGTGCAGGCCCGTCAGGTAGCGTTCCACGCCTTCGATGACCCGGGCCGTACGGTACGAGGGGAACACGTCGAACGCGTGCTGCCCGCCCTTCATCTCGGCGTACACGACCGGTGACTCCGACGCCTCGCGCAGGCGTTCGGCGAACGCGCGGGCCCCTTCCACCGGGATGAGCGAGTCGTGGCTGCCGTGGATGACGAAGAACGGCGGCGCGTCCGGCCTCAGGTAGTGCATCGGCGACGCCTTGGCGAAGGCCTCGGGGTCCTTTTCGGCGGACTTCTTCAGCACGACCCGTTCCAGGAGCCTGACCATGGGCCTGGGCACGGGGCACGCTTCGGTTCCGACGAAGTCGTACACGCCGTAGAACGGCACGGCACCCTTCACGGAGGTGTCGACGTCCTCGAACCCGGGCTGGAACTCCGGCAGGTTCGCGGTGAGCGCCACCATGGCCGTGAGGTGCCCGCCGGCGGACCCGCCGGTCACGTACAGGCAGCCGGGATCGGCGCCGTACTCCGCGGCGTGCTCGCGGTACCACTTGATGAACCGCTTCAGGTCGAGCAGGTGCTCGGGCCAGGTCGCCTTCGGGCTGAGCCGGTAGTCGACGTTGAAGCCGACCCACCCTTGCAGGGCCATGTGGTTGAGGAGGGGCAGGCCCTGCTCGCGCCTGCTGCCGATGACCCAGCCGCCGCCGTGGATCTCCAGGAGCCCGGGCCGGAGGCCGTCGCCCTCGCGGGCCGGCCGGAAGACGTCCGCCTTGAGCCGCAGCCGCCCTTCCTCGTGGAAGACCACGTCGCGCCGTACCTTCACGCCGCGCCGGGGGATCAGGCAGGCGGGCGGGACGACCAGGTGCCAGAACGGGTAGCGGGGGGCGCCTTCGGGGTCCAGGTCCAGCGGGGCGCCGCTGTCCCGGAGCGTGACGACCGTACGGCGGGAGGCGAGGATGTTCGCCACGGTTCCCGCGGTACCCGCGGCGCCCAGGACCAGGCCCGTCCAGCCGGGCCAGCCGGCCAGGCCGCCCGCCAGGGCCGTCCCGGCGATCGCGGCGATCTCCGCGACCAGCAGGTGGGGCGCCAGCTCGATGGCGCCCCATGCCAGGAAGAAGCTCGGCACGAAGGCCGCCGTGTGGCGGACGGGGTAGCGGGCGTTCAGGGCCAGCAGCAGGGCCGCCGCGCCGATGGCCAGCAGGGCGTACGACATCGGGTCTCAACCTCCTCGGGGCCATGGCCGCCCTCCAGGATGACCCAAGCAAGCATTCGCTTACAACGTGACGCGCGCCACCGGCGGCGCGTTCTGTCGGAGGCGGGGTGCAGGATGGTGGCATGAGCGGTGACGTGCTCGAACGCTTCTCCCCCGCCACCCGCGCGTGGTTCACGGGGGCGTTCGCCGCGCCCACGCCCGCGCAGGCCGGCGCCTGGGAGTCCATCTCCGGCGGGGACGACACGCTCGTCGTGGCGCCCACCGGGTCCGGCAAGACGCTGGCCGCCTTCCTGTGGTCGCTCGACCGGCTGGCCGCCCGGGAGGAGGCGCCCGACCCCAAGGAGCGCTGCCGGGTCCTGTACGTCTCGCCACTCAAGGCCCTCGCGGTCGACGTCGAGCGCAACCTGCGGGCGCCCCTGACGGGCATCCGGCAGGCCGCCCGGCGGCTGGGGCTGCCCGAGCCCGACGTGCGGGTCGGGATCCGGTCCGGCGACACGCCCGCCGACGAGCGCCGCCGGCTGGCGACCCGGCCGCCGGACATCCTGATCACCACGCCCGAGTCGCTGTTCCTGATCCTGACCTCGCGCGCCCGCGACTCGCTGCGCGGCGTCGAGACGGTGATCGTCGACGAGGTGCACGCGGTCGCGGGCACCAAGCGCGGCGCCCACCTGGCGCTGTCCCTGGAGCGCCTCGACGCCCTGCTCGAACGGCCCGCCCAGCGCGTCGGCCTGTCGGCGACCGTACGGCCGGTCGAGGAGATCGCCGCCTTCCTGGGCGGCACCCGCCCGGCCGCCGCCGTGCAGCCGCCGTCCGACAAGGTCTTCGACCTCGACATCGTCGTCCCGGTCGAGGACATGGGCGAGGTGGGGAACTTCGTCGACGACGCGGGGACGGCCGATCCCCGGCAGCGCAGCATCTGGCCGCACGTCGAGGACCGCCTGCTCGACCTCATCGAGGCGCACCGGTCCACGCTGGTCTTCGCCAACTCGCGGCGCCTGGCCGAACGGCTGTGCGGGCGGCTCAACGAGCTGGCGTACGAGCGCGGCAACGGCCCCCTCGCGGAGGACCACGCGCCCGCGGAGACGATGGCGCAGGCGGGGGCGAGCAAGGGCGCTCCGCTGGAGATAGCGCGCGCCCACCACGGCTCGGTCTCCAAGGAGGAGCGCGCCGGCATCGAGGACGCCCTCAAGCAGGGCCGCCTGCCCGCGGTCGTCGCCACGTCCAGCCTCGAACTGGGCATCGACATGGGCGCGGTCGACCTCGTCGTCCAGGTGGAGTCCCCGCCGTCCGTGGCCAACGGCCTCCAGCGCGTCGGCCGCGCGGGCCACCAGGTGGGGGCCGTCTCCAAGGGCGTCATCTTCCCCAAGTACAGGGGCGACCTCGTGCAGACGGCCGTGGTGGCCGAGCGCATGCGGGGCGGCGAGATCGAGGAGATGCGCTACCCGCGCAACCCGCTGGACGTGCTCGCCCAGCAGATCGTCGCGATGGTGGCGATGGACGAGTGGACGGTCGACGAGCTGGAGGCCGTGGTCAAGCGGGCCGCGTCGTTCGCGACGCTGCCGCGCTCCGCGCTGGAGGCGACCCTCGACATGCTCGCGGGCCGCTACCCGAGCGACGAGTTCGGCGAGCTGCGCCCCCGCCTGGTGTGGGACCGCGTCACGGGCGTCCTGCGCGAGCGTCCCGGCGCCCAGCGGCTCGCCGTGACCAGCGGCGGCACCATCCCCGACCGGGGCCTGTTCGGCGTCTTCCTCGTGGGAGAGAAGTCGTCCCGCGTGGGCGAGCTGGACGAGGAGATGGTGTACGAGTCGCGCGTGGGCGACGTGTTCGTCCTGGGCGCCAGCTCGTGGCGGATCGAGGACATCACGCCCGACCGCGTGCTCGTGTCCCCCGCCCCCGGCCAGCCGGGCAAGCTCCCGTTCTGGCACGGCGACACCCTCGGCCGCCCCGCCGAGCTGGGGCGGGCCCTGGGCGCGTTCACCCGCGAGCTCGCCGGCCTCCCGGCCGACCGGGCCCGCGACCGCGTCACCACCGCCGGGCTGGACGAGTGGGCCGCCGCCAACCTCGTCTCCTACCTGGACGAGCAGCGCGAGGCCACCGGTCACGTCCCCGACGACCGCACCCTCGTGGTGGAGCGGTTCCGCGACGAGCTGGGCGACTGGCGGATGGTCGTCCACTCCCCCCTGGGAGCGCGCCTGCACGCCCCCTGGGCGCTGGCGATAGCGGGCCGCCTGCGTGAACGCTACGGCGTCGACGCGCAGGCGATGCACGCCGACGACGGCATCGTCATCCGCATCCCCGACATGGACGAGCCCCCGAGCCTCGACCTCGCCGTCTTCGACCCCGACGACGTCGAGCGGATCGTGGTGGACGAGCTGGGCGGCTCGGCGCTGTTCGCCGCCCGCTTCCGCGAGTGCGCGGCCCGCTCGCTGCTCCTCCCCCGGCGCCGCCCCGACCGGCGGATGCCGCTGTGGCAGCAGCGCCAGCGCGCCGCGCAGCTCCTCGCGGTCGCGAGCAAGTACCCCTCGTTCCCGATCGTCCTGGAGACGATGCGGGAGTGCCTGCAGGACGTCTTCGACGTCCCGGGCCTCGTCGGTCTGATGCGCGACCTGTCCGGCCGCAAGGTCCGCCTCGTCGAGGTGGAGACGCCCGAGCCCTCCCCCTACGCGCGCTCGCTGCTGTTCCACTACGTGGGCGCCTTCATGTACGAGGGCGACTCGCCGCTGGCCGAGCGCCGCGCCCAGGCCCTCGCCCTCGACACCGCGCTGCTGTCCGAGCTCCTCGGCCAGGCCGACCTGCGCGAGCTGCTCGACCCCGAGGTCGTCGCGGACACCGAGTACGAGCTGCAGCGCCTCGCCGCCGATCGCCGCGCCCGCGACCTGGAGGGCGTCGCCGACCTCCTGCGCGGCCTGGGCCCCCTGACCACCGCCGAGGTGATCGCCCGTACGGCGCCGCCGGACTCCCCCGCGACGTTCTCGCCGCCCGAAGAGGCCGCCGGGAACGCCGCCGCGGAGTCGCGTCCCTCCGCCGAGGTGCCCGGGAATCCGGACGCGGCGGTGTGGCTGGAGGACCTGGAGGCGACCCGGCGGATCATCCGCGTGCGCGTCGCGGGCGAGGAGCGATGGGCGTCGATCGAGGACGCCGGACGGCTGCGGGACGCGCTCGGGGCGCCGCTGCCGGTGGGCATCCCCGAGGCGTTCCTGGAGCCGGTCGACGATCCCCTGGGCGACCTCGTCTCGCGCTACGCCCGCACGCACGGTCCGTTCCAGGCGACCGCCGCCGCCGTCCGCTTCGGGCTCGGCCCCGCCGTCGTGGTCGAGGCCCTGCGCAGGCTGGCGGCCGCCGGGCGGGTGGTCGAGGGCGAGTTCCTGCCCGTCGAGAGCGTCTCCGGCCCGCTGACGGGCGAATGGTGCGACACCGGTGTTCTCCGGACCTTGCGGCGCCGCTCCCTCGCGCGCCTGCGCGCCGAGGTGGAGCCCGTGCCGCCCGAGGCGCTCGGCCGCTTCCTGCCCGTCTGGCACGGCATCGCGGGCAACTCCCGGCTGCGCGGGATCGACGCCCTGGTGCAGGCGATCGAGCAGCTCCAGGGCGCGGCGGTGCCCGCGTCCGCGCTGGAGAGCCTGGTCCTGCCGTCCCGCGTCCAGGGCTACACCCCCGCGATGCTGGACGAGCTCACCTCCGCCGGTGAGGTCGTCTGGGCCGGCCAGGGCGGGCTTCCCGGCGGTGACGGCTGGGTCTCCCTCTACCTGGCCGACACCGCGCCGCTCCTGATGCCGGAACCGGCCGAGATCACGCTCACCCCCGTCCACCTGGCCGTGCTCGACGCGCTCTCCGACGGCGGGGCGCTGTTCTTCCGCATGCTCTCCGACCGCGTCAACGCCCAGGTCACGGTCAACGACCAGGACCTGGTCGCCGCGGTGTGGGACCTGGTCTGGGCGGGGCACCTCACCAACGACACCCTCGCCCCGCTCCGCTCCGCCCTGGGCTCGGGAAGGCCGACCCACCGGTCGCGCACCACCCGGCGCGGGCGCCCCGTGCTCCCGTCCCGCACGGGTCCGCCGACGGTCGCGGGACGCTGGTGGCCGCTCCCCGAGCGGGAGACCGCCGCGACGCTGCGCTCGCACGCCCTCGCTGAGGCTCTCCTCGACCGCTACGGCATCGTCATCAGGGGGGCCGTCGCCGCCGAGCGCACGCCCGGCGGGTTCGCGGCCGTCTATCCCGTCCTGCGCGCGTTCGAGGAGAGCGGCCGCTGCCGCCGCGGCTACTTCGTCGAGGGCCTGGGCGCCGCCCAGTTCGCCATCCCCGGCGCCGTCGACCGCCTGCGCGCCCTGCAGCCGGCGCCCGCGGCCCCGCCCGCCGACCCCTGGGAGACCCCGCTCCCCGGCGAGCCGGCCCGGTCCGGCCGCCGCGCCCTCGTGCTCGCCGCCGCCGACCCCGCCAACCCGTACGGCGCGGCCCTCCCGTGGCCGACCCGCGAGGACGAGGTCGCCAGCGGCCACAAGCCCGGCCGCAAGGCGGGCGCCCTGGTCGTCCTGATCGAGGGGGAGCTGGTCCTCTACGTCGAGCGCGGCGGCCGCACCCTCCTGACCTGGGGCGCCTCCCCGGACGTCCTGCAGCCGGCGGTCGACGCGCTCGCCCTGGCCGTCCGCGAGGGCGCACTCGGCCGCCTCACCGTCGAGCGCGCCGACGGCGAGGCCATCACCGGCTCCCCGCTGGCGGCCGCCCTGGAGTCCGCCGGCTTCCACCCCACCCCCAAGGGCCTGCGCCTGCGCGCCTGACCCGCGCCGTCCGCCGCCGAGGCCCGGTCCGCCGCGGGACGGATCAGCACCACGGCCACGGCGCATACGGCGACGCCCGTGAGGGAGAGGGGGGTCATGGTGCCGCCGAACATCAGCCACGACCAGAGCATGGTGGCGGGCGGGGTCAGGTAGAGGAGTCCCGAGACGCGGGCGACACCGCTGCGCGACAGGTTGACCCAGTACAGGCCGTACCCGCCGAACATGGCCGGCAGGACCAGGACGGCGATCGCGGTCCAGAACGCGGGTTCGGCGGGCGGGGCGAGGGTCCCGGACGCCAGGGCGAGCGCGGTGAAGAGCACGGCGCTGATCCCGGCCTGGACGGCCAGGGCGTCGATGACGCCGATCGCCGGGCGGGTGCGGCGTTCCACGAGGGTGGCGGCGACCAGGGAGAGCATGGCGCCGGCGGGGAGCGCGTAGGCCCACGGGGGCGCGCCCGTTCCGAGATCGCCGCCGACCACGAGCGCGACGCCGCCCAGCCCCACGGCCAGGCCCGCGATCTGGCGGCGGACGACGGACTCGCCGAGGAGGGGGACGGCCAGGGCGACGGCCACGATGGGCTGCAGGGCGGCGATCAGGGCGCTCGTGCCGGACGGCACGCCGTGCTCGACGGCCGCGAAGACGCCGTACAGGTAGCCGGCCTGGCCGAGCGTGCCGATGAGGACGTGCAGGCCCAGGTCGCGCGGCGGTAGCCGGGGGCGGCGCCACAGCAGCCACGCGGCCAGCGGCACGACGGCGATCAGGAACCGCCAGGCCAGCAGGGTCGAGGCGGGGGCGCTGCGCGCGCCGAGTTCGGCGCCGATGAAGCCGGAGCTCCACAGGATGACGAAGCCGCCGCCGAGCAGGACGTCCTTCTTCATTGGTCCACCTCCGCAGGTATACATACCGGTATAGATACTAACTAACCCGGTGGGTATACTCGTCGTGTACCTGAGGGAGGCGGAATGGAACGGACGATGACCCCGGCGGCGCGGCGGGTGCTCGACGTGGCGGGCCGGCTGTTCTACGAGCGCGGCGTCGGCCAGGTCGGGATGGAGCTGATCGCCGCCGAGGCGAACGTGACCAAGAAGACGGTCTACGACCGGTTCGGGTCCAAGGAGGCGCTCATCCTGGCGTACTTGCGGGAACGCGACGAGCGCTGGCGGACCTTCCTGGACGCCCGGCTGGCGGAGTCCGGCGGCCCGAGGGAGCGGATCCTGGCGACGTTCGACGCGATCGGCGAGTGGCTGAGCACGCGGAGCGCGCGCGGCTGCTCGATGGTGAACGCCTGCGCCGAGCTGCCCGATCCGGCGCATCCCGTCCACCGGACGGCGGCCGAGCAGAAGGCGTGGCTGCGGAACCTGTACGCGGAGCTGGCCACCGAGGCGGGCCTCGATGCCGAGATGGCGGACCGGCTGCTGATCCTGCACGAGGGCGCGGTGGTGGCGTTCAGCGTCGGGAACATGCCGGACGCCGCGCGGACCGCCCGCGGCACCGCCGAAATGATCATGAACGCCGCGACCTGACCAGCGCGACCAGTCCCCGGAACGCCCGCTCGTCCATGGACCCGAACGGGTTGTCGTGGACGACATAGGTCCAGGTGGCCGAGGGGCGGCGGGTGCCTGCGTCGACCTCGTCCAGGCTGGTGAGCCCCGCGAACGCGGCGGCGGCCCGGTCGCCGGCGCGGTCCAGCAGCCGCTTGCCCGCCGGTACGGCCTCGCGGTGGAACTCGGCCAGCGGGTCCAGCCCGCGCCCCAGCGAGCGCAGGTGGATGCCCTCGCGCAGGTCGGCGAGATAGGCCAGATGCTCCGACCAGCAGCGGTCCAGGTGGAAAAGCAGCAGCCGGCGGGCGGCCCCCGCGACGTCCCCGGACAGTTCCGCGTGGTGGGCCGGATGCCGCTCGCGCATCAGCAGGTCGGCCGCGTCGCCGTTCAGGACTCGGTCGCGTTCGGCCAGGAACTCGCGGCGCTGGAGCGAGATGAGGTGGTGGTACCGCCAGGTGTTGCGGTGGATCTCCAGGTCGACGCCCTCAGCTACGCGCTGGGCGTGACCGACGATCCAGTGCGCGCCCTTGCTCTCGATCCGGCCCTCGCCGTCGGCGGGCGCCTTGGCCTTCTCGCCCGGCGCGTACCGGGTGACCAGGTCGTCCTCCAGGCTGGTGAAGAAGACCGAGGTGCCGGGGTCGCCCTGGCGGCCCGCGCGGCCGCGCAGCTGGTCGTCCAGCCGGCCGCTGTGGTGGCGGGCGGTGCCGATCACCAGCAGACCCTCGGTGACGCCCTCGCCGAGGCGGATGTCGGTGCCGCGGCCCGCCATCTGGGTGGAGACCGTGATGGCGCCCGGGGCGCCGGCGCGGGCGATGATCGCGGCCTCCTCGGCGTCGTTCTTGGCGTTGAGGACGACGCGTTCCAGGCCGGCCCGGTCGAGGCGGCGGGCGAGCCGTTCGGACGCGGCCACGTCCGGCGTGCCGACCAGCACGGGCCGGCCCGCGGCGTGCGCGGCGGCGATCTCCTCGATGATCGCGATGTCCTTGTCGACGGCGGTCGCGTACAGCCGGTCGGGCTCGTCCACCCGGATCCGCGGCCGGTGCGGCGGGATCACCGCGATCTCCAGCCCGTAGAACTCGCGCAGCTGCCCGGCGACGCCGAGCGCGGTCCCGGTCATCCCGCACCGGACCGGATAGCGCCCGACCAGCTCCTGAACGGTGATCGAGTCGAGGATCTCGCCGCTCGGTGACGCCTCCACCGCCTCCTTGGCCTCCACGGCGGCCTGCAGCCCGTCCGGCCAGCGCTGCAGCAGGGCGACCCGCCCGCGCGACTCGCTGACCAGCCGCACGGCGCCGTCCCGGACGATGTAGTCCACGTCGCGGCGCAGCAGGACCTCTGCGTGCAGCGCCACGTTCACGGCCGTGAGGACGTCCAGGCTGCCGGGTGCGTACAGGTCGACGCCCAGCGCCCGCTCGACCTCGCGCGTCCCGGCCGAGGTGAGGCGCACGTTGCGGCCCTCCTCGTCGGTGGCGAAGTGCAGGCCCGGCCGCAGGCGCCTGACCAGCTCGGCGTACGAGCGGCCGTCCCCCGCCACGGGCCCGCCGGCGGCGCCCGCGAGGACGAGCGGGACCATGGCCTCGTCCACCAGCACCGAGTCGGCCTCGTCGATCAGCGCGACGCCCGGCCCGGGCTGCACCACGTCGTCCGGATCGGTGGCGAGCCGGTCGCGGAGCAGGTCGAAGCCCACCTCGCTGACCGGCGCGTACGTGACATCGGCGGCGTACGCGGCGCGGCGCTCGTCCGGTGCGGACTCCTGCCCGATCCAGCCGACCGTGACGCCGAGCAGCGTGTAGAGCGGCTCCATCCACTCGGCGTCGCGCCGCGCCAGGTAGTCGTTCACCGACAGGACGTGGACCCGCTCGCCGCGCAGCGCGTACCCGGCGGCGGCCAGCGCACCGGCCAGCGTCTTGCCCTCGCCGGTCGCCATCTCGGCGACCTGCCCGTTCAGCAGGGCGAGCGTGCCGAGGAGCTGCACGTCGTACGGCCGCTCGCCGATCGCGCGCCGGGCCGCCTCCCGCCCGGCGGCGCACAGCCCGGCCGGGTCCTCCCGGGCGGCCGCCGCCAGCTCCTCCCCCGTGAGGCCGCGCATGCGGGACTCCAGCCCGCCCGCCGCGGCGACGATCCGCTCGTACGGGGCGAGATCGGTGCTCCCCGGTCGCTGCAATACGCGGCGCAGCCGATCGCGCAGGGCCATGATGATCTCCCCAGGCCGGAAACGTTCCCCCGCCATGATCCCAGCAGCGGCGGAACCCGGCCCGCCCGCGGACCGTCCCAACCATCACGACGATCACTCGACGCGGCCCGATGCGACCAGGAGTACCGGTGTACCTGAAGGACGACGGCACGCTCGACCGCGCCGGGCTCACCCGCGACCTCCTCGGCATCGTGACCGACCGGCCGGGACGCGACCCGGCCGCCGTGCTCGGCTGGCTGGCGGTCCGGGCGCGCGCGGCACCGCCGGGCCCGGACGGGACGGCGCTGACCCTCGCCATGGCCGCGACCGCCTGCTACGCGCTCTGGCGCGTCCGCCGGGTCGCGGTGATCGACGCGCTGGTGGAGGCCGCGGAGCGGGCGGCGGCGGTGTACGGCGCGCGGGGCTGCGCGGCGCCGGGCGCCCACCTCCATCCCGACGTGGCGGCGCTCGGCGACCACGAGGAGATCGCCCGCATGGCCGGCCGGGCCGGTGCCCTGGACGCCGGCTGGCACTGCCCGCGGTTCCTGGCCGCGCTGGCGGCCGACACGCTCACCCTGCTCGGCAACGGCCGCCGGGCGCGGTTCGAGCCGCCGGACACCGCCGATCTGGACGCGTTCTTCCTTGTCGGCGGCCGGGCCGACATCGAGCAGCTGACGCTGACCGTGGAGCGCCACCGTCCCGGCGGCCCGAACGACCTGGCCGAGCAGGCGGCCCTGTGGGCGGCGCGCCGGCTGCTCGGCGGCCGGGCGCTGCCGGAGGAGCGGGTGCCGCTGTTCCTGACCGTGTGCTTCGCGGCGCAGCACTGCCACTGGTGCGCGACCCCGCCCGGCATGGTGGCGGTCTACCGCGACGCGCTCGCCACCATCGACCTTGCGCCGCTCGGCGGCCCGTGCCCGCATCCGCACGGCCATCCGGACGTTCCGCCGCGGACCCTCCTGCGGTACGTGCGCGCGCTGGCCGGCTTCGGCGGCGACGGCCTGCGCGTCGACGCCGACGCCTGGCACTGCCCCCGCCACCTGGCCGAACGCGCCGGGCGGATGCTCGCGTACACGGCCGGCTACCTGGGTCTGGACGAGCCTCGGCAGAAGGTCTGAGCGCGATTTCATCCCTGCGGCGGATCCCCGCCCACCCGAGACCTGGGATGATCAGATCAATGGGGTTGCGGCGGTGATGGGGCCGCCGCGGAACGGGGATTCTCACCATGACGCCTACCACTCGCCGGGCCGCCGCCCAGCGGCGCAAGCGCCAGGTCATCAACCAGACGGTCATCGACCGCGCTCTCCACGACCCGCGCCGCGCGCACAAGCAGCCGAACGCGAACGCGCCTCGCGCGGCCGTACACGAGCACGCCGAATAGCGTCCGGCCCGAGCCGCTGTGACCCCCGCCAGGGGGCGTGGGGCCACAGCGCGAGCGGCCATGGGGGGCTACCGCGAGAACACTTCGTCGCGTGCCTGTTCCAGGGCCGCGTGGAGGGCGCCGCGCAGTACGGGGTTGCCCTCGACCTCGCTGACCGCGATCTGGGGGCGGGTCGGGGTCATGCGGCCGACCGCGCGTTCGATGCGGGCGGCGAGCGGCGTGCCGCCGGCGCGCCCCAGCTCGCCGGACAGGACGACCAGGCCGGGGTCGAGGATGATGTTGACCGACGTGACGCCGTAGGAGATGCGGTCGGCCAGGGCGTCGAGGAACGCCCCGCCGCGGTCCTCGTCGGCGGCCGCGGCCTGGACGCAGCCGATCGCGGTCGGCTCGTCGAGTCCGTGGGCGTGCGCGAGCTCCCGTACGGCGTCGGCGCCGACGAGCGCGCCGTAGCCGCCTGCCAGGGCCGGGATGCCCCAGGTGCTGGACGCGGTGACGCCCTCGCCCGGCTGGACGCGGGCCTTGCCCGACGCCAGCGGCGCGCCGGGGACGGGCAGGTAGCCGATCTCGCCGGCGCCGCCGGACCGGCCGCGGTGCAGCCGGCCGCCCAGCATGATCGACAGACCCATGCCGCGGGCGAGCCACATCAGCGCGAAGTCGTCGACGTCGCGCGCGGCCCCGTAGGCGCGCTCGGCGACGGCGGCGAGGTTGGCGTCGTTCTCGATGGTGACCGGGCGGCGCAGGTCGGTCCGCAGGGCGGCCAGGACGCCCTCGTGCCAGGACGGCAGGTCGAACGAGAACTGCACGTCGCCGGTGCGCGGGTCGACGACGCCGGGGCTGCCGATCACGAACGCGCTGAGCTTCCCGAGCGCCACCCGGGCGGACCGGCACGCCTTAACCACGGCGTTGTGCACGAGTTTCACCGGATCGTCGGCGCCGTTGGGGTCGACGGTGACCTGCGCGGTGATCGCGCCGGTGATGTCGGCGATGCCGGCGGTGACGCCGTCGGGGCCGACCTCCAGGCCGGCGACGTAGGCGCTGGACGGCACGACCGCGTACAGCGCGGCGTTCGGGCCCCGGCCGCCCGCCTGCTCTCCGGCGACCTCGACCAGGCCGCGCTCCTGGAGGCGGGACAGCAGCTGGGAGGCGGTGACCTTGGACAGCCCGGTGTGCTCGCCGATCTGGGCCCGGGTCAGCGGGCCCTGCCGTACCAGCAGGTCGAGCGCGGCGCGGTCGTTCAGCTCGCGCAGCAGCCGGGGCGTCCCGGGGCGTGGGGCCATGCTCGCGTTCCCCTCGAAGTCTCAATCCGCTAACGGACGGTTTTGTTTAGGAAAGTTTCTTGTTAGTTTACGCCAAGCGTCCTGCCGCCCGGCGACCGGTCCGGGCGGAACGGCGGGGACGTGCGCAGCGCCGGCCGGCGGGCCGGGTGTCCAGGTGGACGGCATGGAGACGAGAGGGGCATGACCGGACCCTAGCGGTACGGTCGCTTCCCCACCCCCGCTCGTCCCGTGCCCCGCCCGGGCCCCGCGCCGCGCCGGCCGATGCCGGGAAAAGGAGAATCCCATGAAGATCGCGAAATTCGCGGCCCTCGGTGCCGCCCTGGCGATCGGGCTGTCCGCCTGCGGTGGCGGCGGCGACGACGGAAAAGGATCCACGGGCGAGGACCCCGCGAAGATCACCGCGTGGTTCATGGGCGCCGCCAACGCGCCCCAGGACAAGGTCCTGGCCCAGGCCAAGGCGGACTTCCAGCAGAAGCACCCCAAGACCGACGTCGAGGTCGTGTACGTCCCGTGGCCCGACGCGACCAAGAAGCTCCAGGACGCGCTGAACACCGGCCAGGGCCCGGACGTCGTCGAGATCGGCAACGACCAGGCGGTGACCTGGGCGGCGCAGGAGGCGCTCGCCGACGTCACCAAGCAGTACGGCGGCTGGGCCGAGGGCAAGGACATCATCAAGGGCTCGCTGGAGCTCGGGCAGCTCGACGGCAAGACCTACGCGGTGCCGTGGTACGCGGGCGTCCGCGTCGTCTGGTACCGCAAGGACCTGTTCGAGAAGCACAAGGTCACCCCGCCCAAGACCTGGGACGAGATGAAGGCCGCGGCCAAGAAGCTGCAGGACGGCGAGGGCGGCGACGTCGCCGGCATCGCGGCGCCCAGCGACTTCACCAACGGCTTCGCCAGCTTCCTGTGGGGCGCCGGCGGCGAGATCGCCGCCCAGGAGGGCGGCAAGTGGGTCGGCAAGCTCGACACCCCGCAGGCCAAGCAGGCCGTCGAGTACTACACCGGCCTGGTCAAGGACGGCGTCGCGCCCAAGAAGTACATCGGCGTGAACGAGCTGGCCGGCCCGCAGCGCGACTTCGCCAACGGCAAGGTCGCGATGTACATCGACGGCGCCTGGACGCTCCCGCAGATCGAGAAGATCAGCAAGAAGCACACGTCCGACATGGGCGTCTTCACCATCCCGACGCCGACCGGGCAGATCGGCCCGGCGTTCGCGGGCGGCTCGCACCTGGCGGTCTGGCGCGACAGCAAGAGCCCGAACGTCGCGTTCGACTACCTCGCCTCGGTCGCCAGCAAGAAGAACGCCAAGGCGTTCGCCGACGGGCTGAAGTTCTTCCCGCAGTACAACGACCTGCTGCAGGGCGGCGGGTACGGCAGTGACCCGATCCAGGGTCCGGCCGCGCAGCAGATGGCCAACGTCAAGGGCGCGCCGAAGACGCCGAACTGGACCGAGGCCGACCAGAACAAGAAGATCATCCCGACCATGCTCAAAGAGGTCATGAACGGGACGCCGGTCGACCAGGCGATCGCCAAGGCCAACAAGGCCCTGACCGACACCCTCAACCAGAGCTGATGGCGCAGACCGTCCAGGTGGCGGGGCCCGCGCCGGACCGGACCCGGTCCGGTCCGGCGCCGGGCCGCCCCCGCCGTGCCGGGTCCCGCTTCCGGGCGGGGCCGTACCTGCTGATCGTCCCCACCGTCGCGATCATCGCGGCGCTGATCCTGTACCCGATCGGCCAGCTCGTCTGGATGGCGTTCCACAAGATCGGCTCCCGCGAGGCGCGCGGCCTGGAGCCGGCCGAGAACGTCGGGCTGGAGAACTTCCGGACCGTCCTCGGCGACGGCTTCTTCTGGAAGGTCCTGGTCAACACCGTCGTCTCGGCGGCCGCGATGGTGATCCTCACGCTGGTGCTGGGCACCCTGGTCGGGCTGCTGCTGCAGCGGCTCGGCCGCAAGATGTCGCTGCTGGTCTCGGCCGGGGCGCTGCTGGCCTGGGCGACCCCCGCGATCTCGGCGGCGATCGTCTACAAGTGGCTGTTCACGCCGGGCGGCGGCATCGTCCCGTGGTTCCTGAACGCGCTGCCGGACTGGCTCGCCGGGACCGGCTGGAACGACTACAACTGGTTCGGCAGCGCCGGGACGACCTACTTCGTCCTGGTGCTGTGCGTGGTCTGGCAGGGGTTCCCGTTCATCGCCGTCTCGGTGCTGGCCGGGCTCAAGAGCGTGCCGGGCGAGCTGTACGAGGCGGCGCGGGTGGACGGCGCCGGCCCGTGGCGGACGTTCTGGCAGATCACCTTCCCGCTGCTGCGGCCGGTGTTCCTGGTGCTGACCGTGCTGTCGATCATCTGGGACTTCAAGATCTTCACCCAGCTGTACTTCCTGTCCGGCGGCACCGCCAACCGGGACTCGTTCAACCTGTCGATGTACGCCTACTCGGCCGCGGTGGCGTTCCCGGCCAAGTACGGCCTCGGCGGCGCGATCGCGCTGATCCTCACCGTGATCCTGCTGATCTTCACCGGCTTCTACGTGCGCGTCATGGTCAAGCAGGGGGAGGTCGCGTGAGCGGGACGGAAGGGCGCGGTGCCGCGAAGCGGTCCACGAGGATCGCGCTGAACGGGGCCGGGCTGCTGGTCTTCCTCTTCGCCGTCTTCCCCGTCTTCTGGATGGTGATGACCGCGTTCAAGACCGACGAGGACATCAACTCCAGCACGCCGCTGCCCGTACCGCTGCACTGGACGCTGGAGCACTTCCGGGCGGTGTTCAGCGGGCAGGGGCTGGAGTTCGGCATCCTGCACTTCTTCGCCAACAGCCTGATCGTCGCGCTGGCGACGGTGGCGGTCTCGGGCGTGGTGGCGCTGCTGGCCGCGTACGCGGTGGCGCGGACGCGGTTCCGCGGCCGGGCGAGCTTCCTGGTCATGCTGATCGTCGTGCAGATGGTGCCGCTGGAGGCGCTGATGCTGCCGCTGATGCTGAACGCGCAGCGGCTCCAGCTGCTCAACAGCCTGACCGGGCTGATCATCGTGTACATCGGGTCGTCGCTGGGCTTCTCGATCCTGATGCTGCGCGGCTTCGTGGCCGCGATCCCGAAGCAGCTGGAGGAGGCGGCGGCGCTGGACGGCGCGTCCGGCCGGACGATCTTCTGGCGGATCACGTTCCCGCTGGTGGCGCCCGGGCTGGTGGCGACGAGCATCTTCTCGTTCGTGACCGCGTGGAACGAGTTCGTGATCGCGTTCGCGTTCCTCAAGGACCAGGAGAAGTACCTGCTGCCGCTCACGCTGTCGTACCACTTCGGCCGGACGCAGGTGGAGTGGGGCTCGATCATGGCGGCCTCCACGCTGTTCACCATCCCGGTCATGATCTTCTTTCTCATCGTTCAGCGCCGGATGGTGTCCGGCCTGGTCTCAGGGGCGGTAAAGGGTTGAGCAACGACCGGAGCGACGACGAGATCGGGCGGCTGGCGCGGGGCACGCTGCTGCCCGCGTTCGGCGGGGCGGCGGCGCCCGGCTGGCTGCTGGCCGAGCTGGAGCGCGGGCTGGGCGGGGTCACGCTGTTCGCGATCAACGGCAACGTGCCCGGCACCGAGGAGCTGGCGGCACTGACCGGCGAGCTGCGCAAGGCCGGCACGCCGCTGGTCACCATCGACGAGGAGGGCGGCGACGTCACCCGGCTCGGCGGGCACCTGACCGGCAGCCCGTACCCGGGCAACGCCGCGCTCGGCGCCGTGGACGACCCGGCGCTGACCCGCCGGGTCTACCGCTCGCTGGGCGCCGAGCTGGCCGAGGTGGGGGTGAACCTCAACTTCGCGCCGTCGGTGGACGTCAACACCGCCGACGACAACCCGGTGATCGGGACCCGCTCGTTCGGGTCCGACCCGGAGCTGGTCGCGCGGCACGCCGCGGCGGCCGTGGCCGGCACGCAGGAGGCGGGGGTGGCGGCGTGCGCCAAGCACTTCCCCGGCCACGGCGCCACCTCGACGGACTCCCACCTGGGCGTGCCGGTCGTGGACGCGGGGCTGGAGGTGCTGGAGCGGCGCGAGCTGCCGCCGTTCCGCGCCGCGATCGACGCGGGGGCCAGGGCGGTCATGACCGGTCATCTCGCCCTGCCGTCGGTCACCGGCGACGTGCCCGCCACCCTCTCCCCCGCCGCGATCACCGGGCTGCTGCGGGAGCGGCTCGGGTACGAGGGAGTGATCGTCACCGACGCCCTCGACATGGACGGCGCCAGCGGGGCGATCGGCATCCCGGAGGCGGGCGTGCGGGCGCTGGCCGCGGGCGCCGACCTGCTGTGCCTGGGCCCGCGCGAGCACGAGGAGAGCCTGCGCGCCACGCTGGCCGCCATCGGCGCCGCCGTGCGGGAGGGGCGGCTGCCGCTGGAGCGCCTCGCCGACGCCGCCGAGCGGACCCGGCGGCTCAAGGAGTGGCTGGCCGGCCGCGGCCCCGCCGTGGTCGACCGGTCCGCCGGGCTGGACGCGGCGCGCCGCGCGGTGCGGGTCTCCGGAGAGCTGCCCCGCTGGAACGGCGCGCCGCCGCTGGTCGTGGAGCTGGAGGCGGCCGGCAACATCGCGGTCGGCCCGACTCCGTGGGGGCTGGGCCCGTGGGCGCCCGGCATGGTGCGGGCGGCCGGGGCGAACGGCGAGGTGGCCCCCGTCTTGGAACGTGCCCAGGGCCGCGGCCTCGTCGTCGTCCTCCGCGACGCGCACCGGCACACCGATCAGCGGGCGTTCACCACGGCGGTGCTGGCCGCCCGGCCGGACGCGGTGCTGGTGGAGATGGGCCTGCCGGTCTGGGCGCCCGAGGGGGCCGTGCACCTGGCCACCTACGGCGCCGCGCAGGCCAACGCGCAGGCCGCCGCCGAGCGGCTCGGGCTCACGGCGGCCGCCTAGCGGCGTCCCGGGAGGCCCCCTAGCGGGGAGGACAGCCCGACCAGTCCGATCGGCAAGGGATAATACGTACATGCGATTGTCCGCCCGGGTCGACTACGCGCTGCGCGCCGCGGCGGAGCTGGCGGTGGCCGGAGACCATCCGGTCACCGCGGTCCAGCTCGCCGAGGCCCAGCAGATCCCGCCGAAGTTCCTCGAGAACATCCTCGGCCAGCTGCGCCGCTCCGGCCTGGTCCGCAGCCAGCGCGGCCCGGAGGGCGGCTACTGGCTGGCGCGGCCGCGCGACCAGATCTCGCTCGCCGACATCATCCGCGCCATCGACGGGCCGCTGCTCGGCGTGCGCGGCGAGCGGCCCGAGCACGTGGGGTACGAGGGGCCGGCGCGCTCCCTCCAGGAGGTGTGGATCGCGCTGCGCGCCAGCGAGCGCTCCATCCTGGAGCGGGTCAACCTCGGGCACATCGCGAACGGCGAGCTGCCGCCGCCGGTCGCCAAGCTCACCGAGGACCCGGCCGCATGGGAGAGCCCCTCCTTTATCTGAGCCGCTCCCGCCATGCCCGAAGGTGACGCCGTCTGGCTGACCGCCCGGCGCCTGCGCCAGGCGCTCGTCGGGCGGCCGCTGGCGCGGGCCGACTTCCGCGTCCCCCGGCTCGCCACCACCGACCTGCGCGGCCGTACGGTCGAGGCGGTCCTGTCCCGGGGCAAGCATCTGCTGATCCGCGTCGAGGGCGGCCTGACGATCCACGTCCACCTGCTGATGGACGGCCGGTGGCGGGTCCGCGAGGCCGGTCCGCCGCCGCCCCGCGACCACCGGCTGCGGCTCGTCCTGGAGAACGCCGAATGGCAGGCCCTCGGCTTCTCGCTGGGCATCCTGGAGGTCGTGCCGACACCGGAGGAGGCCGGGATCGTCGGGCGGCTCGGCCCCGACCTGCTGGATCCCGAGTGGTCCCCGGCCCTGGCCGCCGAGGCCGTACGCCGCCTGTCGGAGGAGCCGGACAGGGCCGTCGGCGAGGCGCTGCTCGACCAGGGCCTGCTGGCCGGGATCGGGAACGTCTACAAGGCCGAGATCCTGTTCCTGCGCGGCCTCGACCCCTGGACGCCGGTACGCGACGTACCGGACCTGGACGCCGTCGTCGCGCTGGCCCGCCGCCTGCTCAACGCCAACAAGGAGCGGCACGGCCACATCACCACCGGCGACCGCCGCCCGGGCCGCGAGCACTGGGTGTACGGGCGCGCCGGCCGCCCGTGCCGCCGCTGCGGCACCCGCATCAAGCGCGCCGACCAGCCGTCCGGCGCGGGCGACCGCGTGACGTTCTGGTGCCCGCGCTGCCAGCCGCGCCGCTGACCGGCGCGTTCGCCCGCGTGCGGTCGGCGCCCGTCCGGGGGCGCGCGCCTGCCCCGGGCGGGTCGCCGCCGGTGTCCGGGTCGCCGGATCCTGCGCCCGTACGAAGATCGTGCGCCTTGGCCGGCACCCAAGTCAATTCTCGGATTCCCTTGGTCAGCCCCTAGCACTACCTTGGGTACGTGACCCTGGACGACCTCCGCGTGTTCGTCGCGGTATGCGAGGCCGAGAGCCTGAGCGCCGTGGCCCGCGACCTCGGCCGCAGCCAGCCGGCCGTGAGCCAGCACGTCAAGCGGCTGGAGAAGGAGACCGGCGTCCCGCTGCTGGAGCGGCGCCCGCGCGGCGTCTCCCCCACCCCCGCGGGCCGCATCCTCTACCGCGCCGCAGCCGAGGGGCTTGGCGGCCTCGGCACCGCGCTGCGGCAGCTCGACGACCTGCGCCGCGGCGCCGGCGGCACGGTCCGGATCGCGACCGGCGCCACGACCGTACGGCACTTCATGGCCGAGGGCGTCGCCGTCTTCCGGGACCGGCACCCCGAGGTCGCGCTGCAGTTCGTCACCGCCGGGTCCAGCCGCCGCTGCCTGGAGGCCGTCCAGGCGCACGAGGCCGACCTGGCCTGGGTCACCGCCGGCACGCCCTGCGACGGCGTCGAGCAGCGCCCCTGCGTGGAGCTGCCGTGGATCCTGGCCGTCCGGGTGGACGACCCGCTGGCGCACCGGGAGTCGGTCACGGTGGCCGAGCTGGCCGGGATCCGGCACATCGAACTGCCCGCGCACTCCACGTCCCGGCTCAGCCTGGAACGCGCCCTCGAGCGGCACGGCGTCCGGCTGGAGTCCGCGGCCGGCGTCGCGGACTGGGACACCGCCCTCCTGCTGGCCGAACTGGGCCTCGGCCACGCGGTCCTGCCCGCCCTGCCCGGCTGGAACCGCGGCCCCGGCGGCATCGTCCGCCTGATCCCGGTCCGCGGCCTCCCCCCGCTCGCCGCCGGCTGGGCCGCCCGCGCCTTCGACGCGCTCAGCCCGCCCGCGACCGAGTTCTCGAAGACCATCGAGGAGAACCTGCCCGGCACTAACCGAGCCGCCGCGGGAGCGGAACCGCGCGGACGCCGGACGCCTCCGGAGGAAGGCCATTCAGGGGCGGACAGCGACCTTTCCGGCGGACACGACGAGGCCGGCCTGCGGTGATCCGGCGCCGCAGTGCCTGCCGTTCGGGTACGTGACGCGGGGCGTGACATCGATCTTCTCGTCCACGAGCCGCTTGCCGCCCGCGCCCCTGAGCACCACCGTGACCTGGACCGGCGCCCGCGGCAGGTCGCCGACCTCGGCGAAGCCGTGCTTGCCGCCGTCCGGGGAACTGGACGCCCCGCAGGCGGCATCGGGGCCCTCGCCGTCGCAGCCCATGGGGACCGGCCTGCTCGTTCCCCGGAGCGTGAGCCTCTCGTTCCGGCAGGCGCCGTTCCAGCAGATCCGCATGGTCGCGGTCTCGACCTTCGCGGCGTCCGGGGGCCTGATGTCGAGGCCGATGCCGTGCCTGGCGGCGATCATCGTGCACGGGCGCGCGCCGCCGGACGCGCCGGTGCCGCAGGCGTTCAGCGCGAGCAGGGCGGCTCCGGCCGCCGCGACCCGGACCGGGGCAGGGAAGATCATCCGGATCTGACGCGGGAGCGGGCCGCCGGGTTCCGCCCGGAGAAAGGGCGAGGCCCCGGTCCGATGGACCGGGGCCTTGATGCGCGGGACGTCCTCAGACCTGCGCCTGGAACATCCAGTGCTGCTTCTCCAGGGCCGCCGTCGTCTCGATGAGCAGGTCCTGGGTGACCGGGTCGGGCTCGTCGGTCGCCGTGATCCGCTCCCGGAACCGCCCGATGACCTGCGCCAGCGCGTCGGTGATCGCGGCGACGACCTTGTCGTCCGCGAGGTAGCCGGCCTCCAGCTGCGGGATCTCGGTGCGGTCCGCGACGGTGCGGGCGCGGCCGTCGGGGTTCACGCCGATCGCCACGGCGCGCTCGGCGACCTCGTCCTGGTACTGCCGGGCCAGGTCGACCAGCTCGTCCAGATGCTCGTGCACGACCTTGAAATGCCGGCCGGTGAGGTTCCAGTGGGCCTGCTTGCCGATCAACGCCAGGTCGATCAGGTCGACGAGGGCGCCCTGCAGCGCCTCGCCCGCGACCTTACGGTCCGCCTCAGCGAGCGGGCTCTTGACCGCCACCATGATGAGGGCTCCTTCCGCGTCGTTGCGTCTTGTCCGTTACAACACGGAAGGGTCCCCGGTCATACCGCGTTCACTCATGAACAACCCCACACCGCGGCGGGGAATGAACGCGGGCTCAGGCCGCCACCATGTCGGCGCGGAACTCGTCGGCGATGCCCTCCGGCGTGGCCGGGATGCTCTCGGTCGAGATCCGCTCGGCCGGGATGCGCTCGTGCTCGGGCGCGCCCGCCATGACCGGCTCGTGCTGCAGCTCGGCGAGGGCCAGCTGGTCCGCCACTTCCCGCAGCACGTGCGAGAGCGGCACTCCCAGGGCCTTGCAGATCGAGGACAGCAGTTCCGATGACGCTTCCTTCTGTCCCCGCTCGACCTCGGAGAGATAGCCGAGGGAGACCCGTGCCGCCGCGGATACCTCACGGAGGGTGCGTCCCTGGCGCAGCCGCAGCTGCCGCAGTACATCACCGAGCAGCTGGCGAAGCAGGACCATCGTCTCGCTCCCTCCCTCAGTTCGGACCATCTTGGGTTCCACCGTACCCGGCTCGGACGCGAGCGTGGCAGACCGTGGATTTCGTGTTCGCTGGAAACGTAACGCTGTAATCAGCCCGGCTTCTCCCCATCTCTTCGAGCCTCCCGGCCTCCGGGGCCCACGTCAAGGCCCTGGATCACACGTCGTAGCTGCTCAAGGGCGTGCACGACGGTCATCCGCCGCATCACACCGCGAATCTCCGCTCCCGCACCGGGCACGGGAAGTGACGGACGTATCACTCGTGGTTCCGTCCCCGGGCCGGCCACCGCGACGAAAATCGTGCCGACGGGGTGCCCGTCCTGCGCTTCGGGGCCCGCCACACCGGTCACGGCGAGCCCGTACGTCGCTCCGAGCCTGTCCCGCACCCCGGACGCCATCGCCCCCGCGACGTCCGGATGCACCGCGCCGTGTGCGGCGAGGAGCTCGCCCGGCACACCGAGCAGCACCTCTTTCAACGCGGTCGCGTAGGCCACCATTCCCCCCGCGTACGTGGCCGACGATCCGGGCATCCGGGTCAGCTCGGCCCCGATCAGGCCGCCGGTCAGCGACTCCGCGGTCGCCACCGTCGCGGAACGTTCCGCCAGCAGCCGGTGGACGACCCGGTCGAGCGTCTCGGCACCGGACCCGTACACCGCGTCGCCCAGCAGCTCCCGCACCGCCGCCTCGGCCTCGTCCAGCCGGGCGCCCGCGCCGGGCCCGGTCGCGGTGATCCGGATCTTCACCTCGGCCGGATCGGGCAGGTAGGCCAGCCGCACCCCGTCCATGGCCTCCACCGGCGCCAGGTCCGACGCCAGCTCCGACTCCCAGAGCGCCGCCGTGCGGAGGGTGCGGCGGGCCACCTTGGACCCGCCCGCCAGCTCCGGCAGCACCGACTCGTCGATCATCGTCCGCATCTCGAACGGCACGCCCGGCAGCGCGTACACCACGCCGCCCGCCAGCTCGACCCGCAGCCCGGCCGCGCTCCCGGCCGAGTTGACCAGCACTCCCGCGCCCGCGGGCACGTCGGCCATCCGCAGCGCCATGGGCTTCAGCTCGTGCCCGGCCGCCGCCACCCGCTCGCGCAGCCGCCGTTCCAGCTCCGGGTCGCGGACGAGCGCCACGCCGGCCGCCTTGGCCAGCGCGTCCCGGGTGAGATCGTCGTACGTCGGCCCGAGCCCGCCGGTGGTGATGACCGCGTCGGCCCGTTCCAGCGCCTCCTCGACCGCGGCGATGATCACGTCGAGCTCGTCCCCCACGACCACGCTGCGGGTGACCTCGAGGCCGTGCTCGGCGAGCCGCTGCCCCATCCACGCCGCGTTGCCGTTGACCGTGTCGCCGAGCAGCAGCTCGTCCCCGATGGTGACCAGCTCGACCCGCACCCGCGTCCTCCCCACCCGGCGGCCCACCCCGCCGACCCGTCCGAATCTACGCCAGCCCTCCGACACCCCGCCGCCCCCACTCCCCTCGCGCCCCACCCGCGCCCGCCCCCGCATCCCACGACGCCCGCAACCGCCGCGTCGGCTCGTGGCTGGGCCCTCTGCGCTCGCGTGCCGAAGGCCTACAGGCCACGAGTCGACGTCTCGGCGGGCGGGTGGGTGTGGGGCATGGGGCGACCCCGCGCGTGCGGTGCGCGGGGCCGCCCCTGGGCCGGGACCTCAGGCGATCGGTGGACGGCGGGTCTCGATCACGGGGTCCCGGACCCGCTCCGGCCCGCCGGGTCGGCGGGGGTTCCACCCTGATCGGGGATCCGGACCCGGTCCGGGCCCCCGGCGGGCCCGGCGGGGACCGGGTCGCAGGCCCGGACGGGGCCGGTGACGACCTGCGCCGCCACGCTGCCCGCGCGGGCCGGGTCGGCCCGGTCGAAGGTCGCCTCGATGACGAGGAAGCGGTCGGGCGCCAGGCGGCCGGCGCCGACGTTCAGGACGGTGCCCTCCTTGGTGGCGGCCTGGCCGAGCGTCGGCGCCCGGCCGGGCGGTACGGCGCCGCCGCGCGGGGCGGTGCACCTCTGCCCGGCGGGGACGTAGTCGACCACCGCGGGCACGCCCGCCTCGCGCAGGCTCGCCTGCAGCTTCTCCGGCTCCAGGAACTCCCTGATCGTGATCTCGGTGGAGCCGTCGGGCTTCTTCTCGACGGCGTACGCGGGGGTGTCCAGGACCGCGGGCAGGGCCACCGCCGCCGTGACCGCGGCCGCGGCGGTCACCGCCGCGGCCAGGCCCAGGCGCAGCCGCCCGCGGCGGCGGGCCGGGGGCGCGGGCACCCGCGCGGGGGCCGCGGGCCGTTCGGTACGGGCCGCCCGCATGAGCGCCGCGCGGGCCTCCTGGCGTGCCCCGTCCGGCAGGGGCGGCACCTCGCTGCCCAGGCGGGAGAGCAGTTCGATCTCATTCACCGTGGTCACTCCGTTCTGCGATGTGGGTGCCGTCCACGTGTCGGCGGAGCCGTCCCCGGGCGCGGTGGATGCGCGAGCGCACCGTGCCGACGGGGATCTCCAGTGCGGAGGCGATCTCCGGGTACGTCAGGTCGCCCCAGGCCAGCAGGAGGAGGGCGTCCCGGTCGCCGGGCCGCATCTCCTCCAGCGCGCCGGTCAGGGCGCGGGCGGCGGCGCCGGCGTCGACCCGGTCGGCCACCCGCTCGGCGGGGGACGCCTCGGCGCCGTCCGGGCGCGCCCTGGCCAGGGTCCGCCAGCGCCGCGCCTCGGCCCGGCGGTGGCCGCGGACCTGGTTGGTCGCGATGCCGAGCAGCCAGGGCAGGGCTCCGGGCGCGCGCTCCGGGTCGAACCGGCGGCGCTGCTCGAAGGCCGCCAGGAACGTGTCGGAGACCAGGTCGTCGGCCTCGTCCGGGCCGACCCGCCGGGCAAGGTAGCGGTGCACCCGGGCGGCGTAGCGGTCGAACAGCGCCGCGAACGTCTCCGGTGCCCGGAGGGAGCGTTCGATCAGGTCGGCGTCGTCCGGCTCCCCGGCCGGTACGGCCGCCGCGCCGGCGGCGCTGCCCGCCGTACCGCCCGCCATGCCGCCCGCAGTGCCCGCCGTGCCGCCCGCCATGCCGCCCGCAGTGCCCGCCGTGCCGCCCGTCATACCGCTCACCGTGCCGCCCGCAGTGCCGTCCGCCGTGCCGCTCGCCGCCGGGTGCCCGGCCGGGCCGCGTGGCGTGCGGTCCCCGCTCCGGATGATCTCCATGGCCGCCCCGTCCCTCGTCGTCTCGCCTCACCACGTATTGGGCCGCGGCGGCGGAGCGGTTCACGGGCCGGCGCCGGGAGGTCGGCGGGCCGCCGCGGCGATTGTCCGCATCAGGCCGCCCCGGGACATAGCGAAACGATAACGGGCCGGTCTTAGCATTAACGCGGCATTCGTTTTCGCTCCCCGCCAAAGCCGAGGGTTACCGCCAAGTGCCTGAAGAATCAACCACAGAAGACTGGACCCGTTCGCTCGATCTCGTGAACCGGCTCACATCTCGCCAACTGGAGGTCTTCCTCCTGCTGGGCCGGGGCATGTCGAACCGCAGCATCGCGCTCGCGCTCGTGGTGAGCGAGCACACCGTCAAGGCCCACATCGCCAAGATCCTCAAGGAACTGGAGGTCGAGTCGCGGCTCCAGGCCGGGCTCGCGGCCCAGCTCTACCTGCTCGGACTCCGGGAACGCCGGCCGGGCGTGGCCGGCGTCCCCTGAGCCGTGCGCTGTGCCCGCGGACAACGAAACAGCTGGTAGGGACATATCATCAGAATCCACTTATAAGTAGTTCATCCAAAAGAATAATTGCCCGGCCCCCTTCCCCGGACGCAGTCTTGAACCGTCCGGCAAGACAGGCGAATGCGCACCGGCGAGAGCGGGATCCTCGCCGGCCGCGCACTCCGGGAAAGGGTGAAAAAGGATGAAACTCCGTACCACGCTGGGCATCGCCGGGATCGCGGCCGGTGTCGGCCTCGGGCTGGCGCCCGCCGCGGCCGCGCAGGGCCCCGCCGACGGCGAGGCCACCCTGGTGACGAAGTCCGGCACGCGCACCAGCGCGGCGGTGGTCGCCGTCAAGAAGACCACCGACCGCAGCGGCGGCGTCGCGGCGTCCAAGGGCGCCAAGTCGGGCGAGGTCTCGGCCAAGTGGTTCCGCTGCTGGGACGGCTGGCGCTCGGGCCGCACCTTCCACGAGAAGTGCGAGGGCAGCGCCTACCGGCCGTACGTCGACTGCACCAACGGCTACCGCTACATCTGGGGCACGTACTCGGGCGCCCGCGAGTTCTGGCTGAACTGCCCGGCGGGCAGCAACGCGATCTGGGGCGGGGCCTACGGCTGACGGGGCCGCCGAGCCTTCTCCCCCCTCCGCGACCGGGCGGTCATGCCGCCTCGGCCGCCGGTCGCGGGAGGCTTGAGAACCCCGGCGGCCGCGGGCGACCGGCCGCCGGGGCGCTCCCGGTCAGCGCCCGCGCCGCCGCTCGTGCCGCTGCCGCCACGCCTGCAGGACGTAGTCGGCCCCGGTCACCACCGTGACCACCAGCGCGGCCGCCATCAGGGCGTACCGGACCGGGTCCAGCGGGCCCGGCATGATGAAGAAGCCGATCGCGAGGACCTGCAGCATCGTCTTGAGCTTGCCGCCCTTGCCGGCCGGGATCACCCCGTACCGGATCACCACGAAGCGCATCAGCGTGATCCCGATCTCGCGGACCAGGATCACGATCGTCACCCACCACCACAGCTCGCCCAGCACGGACAGGCTGATCAGCGCGGCGCCGGTCAGCGCCTTGTCGGCGATCGGGTCGGCGATCTTGCCGAAGTCGGTGACCAGGTTGCGCTTGCGAGCGATGTCACCGTCGATCTTGTCGGTGATCGACGCGACCGCGAACACGGCGAACGCGCCCAGCCGCCACGCGGTGCCCTCCTGGAACAGCATCCAGAGGAAGAGCGGGACCAGCGCGATCCGGCTCAGCGTGAGCACGTTGGCGATGTTCCAGAGCCCCGCCTGGGGGGCGGGCGCCCCGGCGACCGGCTCGGGCGCGCCGGTCATCATGACGCTTCCGCCACCAGATCCACGCCGTCGCTCCCGGTGACCCGGGCGGCGACGATCTCGCCCAGCGGCAGCCCGTCGCCGCGGACCAGGACCGTCCCGTCCACTTCAGGCGCCTGGTGCGCGGCCCGGCCCTCGACGCCGCCGTCGGCCTTCTCCTCCAGCAGGACGTGGATCTCGGTGCCGATCCGGTCCTCGGCGCGCTGCGCGGTCAGCTCCTCGGCCAGCGCGGTGACCTCCTCGACGCGGGCGGCGACCTCGTCGGGGTCCAGCTTGCCGGGCAGGTTCGCGGCCTCGGTGCCGTCCTCGTCGGAGTAGCCGAAGACGCCGATCGCGTCCAGCCGGGCGGCCGAGAGGAACGCCATCAGCTCCTCCAGATCGTCCTCCGACTCGCCGGGGAAGCCGACGATGAAGTTGGACCGCACGCCCGCCTCGGGCGCCAGGTCGCGGACGCGGTCCAGCAGCTCCAGGAAGCGCTCCCGGTCGCCGAACCGCCGCATCGAGCGCAGCACCGGCCCGCTGGCGTGCTGGAACGACAGGTCGAAGTACGGCGCCACGCCCGGCGTCGAGCACAGCACCTCGATCAGCCCGGGACGCAGCTCGGCCGGCTGCAGGTAGCTCGCCCGCACCCGCTCGATCCCCTCGACCGCCGCCAGCTCCGGCAGGAGCCTCTCCAGGGCGCGCAGGTCGCCGAGGTCCTTGCCGTACGAGGTGGAGTTCTCGCTCACCAGCACCAGCTCGCGCACGTCGTGGCCGGCCAGCCAGCGCGCCTCCTCCAGCACCTCGTCCGGGCGGCGCGACACGTACGCGCCGCGGAACGCCGGGATCGCGCAGAACGTGCAGCGCCGGTCGCAGCCGGACGCCAGCTTCAGCGGCGCCACCGGCCCGCCGCCCAGCCGCCGCCTGAGCACTCGCGGACCGGAGGCGGGTGCCACCCCATCGGGCAGGTCTCCGTGCCCCGGTACGGCCACCTGGGACGCCGAGCGCTCGACCGGGCTGATCGGGAGGAGGGTGCGGCGGTCGCGCGGCTTGTGGGCCTCGGTCCGGCGGCCCGCCATCACGTCGTCGAGGCGCCGCCCGATCCCGGCGTAGTCGTCGAAGCTGAGGACCGCGTCGGCCTCCGGCAGCTCGGCCGCCAGCTCCGCGCCGTACCGCTCGGCCAGGCAGCCGGCCGCCACGACCTTGGCGCCGGAGTCGTGCGCGGCCAGCAGCGTGTCGATGGAGTCCTTCTTGGCCGCGTCGATGAACCCGCAGGTGTTCACCACGACCACGTCGGCGTCGTCGGCGGAGTCGGTGAGGCCCCAGCCCGCCTCTTCCATCCGGGCGGCGAGCTCTTCGGAGTCGACCTCGTTGCGGGCGCAGCCGAGCGTGACGAGGGAGACCGTACGGCGAGTGGACATGACCCTAAGGTAATGGCCCCCGGCCCCTAAGCCGACCAGCGGCCGCCCGATCAGGCGGTCTTCGGATCGTCCGGGGTGAAGGTCATCCGGGTCACCCCGCCGCCCTGGCCGGGCGTGCCGATGTCCTCGCCGTTCACCGCGACGCGCAGCCCGCCGCCGTTGCCGATCAGGATGCTGATCTTCTTCTTCTCGGTCCACTTCCGGCTGTCGCCGGCCCGGATCATGCCGCTGAACAGCTGCTCGCCCTTGTCGCCCCGGATGTTGACCCAGGTCGTACGGCGGGCCTTGACCTGGAGGACGACCTTCTTGCGCGGCGCGGCGGCCACCGGGTCGTTGGCCTTCGGCGGGGCCTTGGACGGCGTGGTCCTGGCGGGTGCGGGCGTCCCGGCGACCTGGCGGGCGGTACGCCGCTCGCCGCCGCCGGCGGTGGTCACCACCTGGAAGATCCCGTACACCACCACGAGGGCCAGCGCGAGCGCCATCGCGGCGCTCCAGTTGGGGGAACGGCGCTCGCGGAACGCCACGGCCCGCTCCGGCTCGAACGCGGCGGCGGCCGACAGCGGCATGGGCGCGCCGCCGTGCGCGTCGTCGTACTCGCGGACGAGCGGCTCCGGATCGATGCCGATCACGCGGGAGACGCTGCGGATGTGGCCGCGGGCGTAGAAGTTGCCGCCGCAGGTGCTGAAGTCGTCGTGCTCCATGGCCCGGATCACCGATTCGCGGATCCGGGTCTGGAGACTCACCTGGGTCAGGGTGAGACCGGCCTGCTCGCGCTCTCTCGCCAAGGTCTCACCGATGCTCACGCCAGGCCTCCTTAGAGCGGACCATGACCGAAACCCCACACTCCAGCGACTCCAGTCTAGGAACCGCAATGCCCACTCGGCGAGCGGCAACACGTTCGAAACCGGGCAAGATTTCGCATCATTCCGCCATGCCTGGTCGGGCGGCCCGCCGAGATCATCGCGAATCGCCACAAGATCGTTGCGACTGTGCGGCCGAAATCGGAACGGACAATTAACCTGATACGGCCAGTCCCCGACCGTTAGTCCCCGGCCTCCGGGCCGCCGCGCAGCGCCGCCAGCACCCCCGGCAGGTCGTCGGGCTTGGCGAGCACGTCGCGCGCCTTGGACCCCTCGCTCGGCCCCACGATGTCGCGGCTCTCCATCAGGTCCATCAGCCGCCCGGCCTTGGCGAACCCGACCCGCAGCTTGCGCTGCAGCATCGAGGTGGAGCCGAACTGCGTGCTGACGACCAGCTCGATCGCCTGCACCAGCAGGTCCATGTCATCGCCGATCTCCTCGTCGATCTCCTTCTTGGGACCGGCGACATCGGTGACGTCCTCGCGGTACCTCGCCTCCATCTGCGCCTTGCAGTGGTCGACGATGCCGTGGATCTCCTTCTCCGCCACGTAGGCGTTCTGGATCCGCATCGGCTTGCTGGCGCCCATCGGCAGGAACAGCGCGTCGCCCTGCCCGACGAGCTTCTCCGCGCCCGGCTGGTCGAGGATGACCCGGCTGTCGGACAGCGACGAGGTCGCGAACGCCAGCCGGGACGGCACGTTCGCCTTGATCAGCCCGGTCACCACGTCCACGCTGGGCCGCTGGGTGGCCAGCACCAGGTGGATGCCGGCCGCGCGGGCCAGCTGGGTGATCCGCACGACCGAGTCCTCCACGTCGCGCGGCGCCACCATCATCAGGTCGGCCAGCTCGTCCACGATGACCAGCAGGTACGGGTACGGCTGGTACACCCGCTCGCTGCCCGGCGGCGCCGTCAGCTTCCCGGCCCGCACCGCCTTGTTGAAATCATCGATATGCCGGAAACCGGACGCCGCCAGGTCGTCATAGCGGCGGTCCATCTCCCCGACCACCCATTCCAGGGCCTCGGCGGCCTTCTTGGGATTGGTGATGATCGGCGTGATCAGATGGGGAATGCCCTGGTACATCGTCAACTCGACCCGTTTGGGGTCGACCAGGATCATCCGCACCTCATCCGGCGTCGCCCGTACCAGCACCGAAGTGATCAGGCCGTTGATGCAGGTCGACTTACCGGCGCCCGTGGCACCCGCGATCAGGATGTGGGGCATCTTGGCCAGGTTGGCCACGACCGTGCGGCCCTCGACGTCCTTGCCCAGCCCCACGATCATCGGGTGGTGCTCGTTGGTCGCGGCCGGCGAGCGCAGCACGTCGCCGAGGCTGACGATGTCCTTGTCGACGTTCGGGATCTCCACCCCGATCGCCGACTTGCCGGGGATCGGGGAGATGATCCGTACATCGGCGCTCTTGACCGCGTACGCAATGTTCTTGGTGAGCGCGGTGACCTTCTCGACCTTGACCGCCGGACCCAGCTCGATCTCGTACCGGGTGATCGTCGGCCCCCGGGTGAACCCGGTGACCTGCGCGTCGATGTCGAACTGCTCCAGCACCCCGGTGAGCGCCTTCACGACGGTGTCGTTGGCCTTGGTCCGCGGCTTGGCCACGCTCCCGGGCCGCAGCAGCGCGGGCTCGGGCAGCTCGTAGATCTCCCCGGACGACGACAGCGGCAGCTGCTCCACGCGGCGCGGCGCCGGCGTCGGGTCGGGCGCCCGCCGCTCCGGCGGGTCGACGACCGTCTCGGCCTCGTCCTCGGGCCCGGGATCGGGCTCCGGCGGCGGCGGTGGCACGTCCCCGAACGGGTCCGCCTCGAAGAGATCGTCGGCCAGCTCGCGGGAGCCCTTGCCCTTCTTGGCGGGCTGCTCCTCCAGGACGGGCGTGTCGTACGGCCGGGAGTGCTCCCCGACCTCCAGCTCGTCGTCCGGCGGGACGTCCTCGGCGTCCTTCTTCGGCTTGCGCTTCCGCTTGGGCTTGGCGGCGGGCTCCGTCTCCTCGTCCTTCTCGCCCTTCTCGGCGGGCCGCGCGGGACGGCCCTGGAGGGTGGCGACGGCCCACAGGTCCGCGAGCCGCTCGGGCACCCGGGCGATCGGCGTCGCGGTCACCACCAGCAGCCCGAACGCCGACAGCAGGAGCAGCAGCGGCACCGCCACCCAGCCGCTCAGCGCGGACTCCAGCGGCGCCGACGACAGCCAGCCGACCACGCCGCCGGCCTCCCGCACGCCCGCCATGTCCTTCGCGGGCGCGGGCCCGCCGGCGGCGACGTGGATCACGCCCATCACGCCGACGCTCAGCGCGGTCAGCCCGATGACGATGCGGCCGGTGTCCTCGTTGTGCTCGGGATGGCGCAGCGTCCGCCACGCCAGCACCGCCAGCAGCACCGGCAGCGCCATGGCCACCACGCCGAGCCCGCCCCGGACGACCTGCTCCAGCGCGACCGGCACCACGCCGTCCGGCCGGAACCAGGTGACGGACGCGAGCACGATCGCGGCGCCGAGCAGCGCCAGGCCGAGCCCGTCGCGCTGGTGCTCGGCGTCCAGCCCGCGGGCGCCCCGCCCGTACGCGCGGAAGATCGACCCGACCGCGACCGCGGCCAGGTGGTAGAGCTTGAAGATCAGCTTGAAGAAGCCGACGAACAGCTGCGGGATCGGATCCGGCTTCTGCGGGGGACGCCCCTTGCCGCCGCGGCCCCCGCCCCCCTTGGCGCCGCTGGGGCGCTTGCGGGGGGCCGGGCTCGCGGGCTTGCGGGCACCACCGGCGCCGGACCGGGTACGGGACGACGCCTTCGCTCCCCCGGACGCACGTGTGGCCATGGTCATGAGACTAACCAAGGACCGCACGCGTTCCCCGCACCCGGGAAACGCCCGGAGTGTCTAGATCTCCACGACGACGGGGATGATCATCGGCCGCCGCCGGTAGTTGTCGTTGACCCACTTGCCGACCGTGCGGCGCACCACCTGGTTGAGCTGGTGCAGGTCGTTGACCCCGTCGGCGCCGCTGTCGCTCAGCACGGCCTCGATCCGCTCGATGATCTCGTCGAAGTCCTCGTTCATGATCCCGGCGCCGCGGGCGTGCACCTCGGGCCCAGCGACGATCTTGCCCGAGGTCGAGTCGATCCCCACCACGATGGAGACGAACCCCTCCTCGCCCAGGATCCGCCGGTCCTTCAGCGACGTCTCGGTCACCTCGCCGACCGACAGGCCGTCCACGTACACGTACCCGGCCGGGACCGCGCCGACGATCGACGCCTGCCCGTCCACCAGGTCGACGACCACGCCGTCCTCGGCGATGACGATGTTCTCGTCCGGTACGCCGGTCAGCGCGGCCAGCTTGGCGTGCGCCCGCAGGTGCCGCCACTCGCCGTGGATCGGCATGAAGTTGCCGGGCCGGGTCATGTTGAGCACGTACAGCAGCTCGCCCGCCGACGCGTGCCCGGACACGTGCACCAGCGCGTTGCCCTTGTGGACGATCCGCGCGCCCCAGCGGGTGAGGCCGTTGATGACCCGGTTGATCGAGGTCTCGTTCCCGGGGATCATCGACGAGGCCAGCATGACCGTGTCGCGCTCGGTGATCCGGATCTGGTGGTCCCGGTTGGCCATCCGCGACAGCGCGGACATGGGCTCGCCCTGGGATCCCGTGCACACCAGCACGACCCGCTCCGGCGGGATGTCGTCGAGCTGCTTGGGGTCGACCATCAGCTCGTCGGGGATCGACAGGTACCCGAGCTCCCTCGCGACCCCCATGTTGCGCACCATCGACCGCCCGATGAAGCACACCTTGCGCCCGTTCGCCACGGCCGCGTCCAGCACCTGCTGGACCCGGTGGATATGGGACGCGAAGCAGGCCACGATGATGCGTTCCTGAGCGGTCCGGAAGACATCGTCGATGACGGGCCCGATGTTGCGCTCGCTCGTGACGAACCCGGGCACCTCGGCGTTGGTCGAGTCGGACATCAGCAGATCGATGCCCTCGGCGCCCAGCCGGGCGAACCCGCCGAGGTCGGTCAGCCGCCCGTCCAGCGGCAGCTGGTCCATCTTGAAGTCGCCGGTGGCCAGCACCAGGCCCGCCGGGGTGCGGATGGCGACCGCGAGCGCGTCCGGGATCGAGTGGTTGACCGACAGGAACTCGCAGTCGAACACCCCGAACGACTGGCGCGCCCCCTCCTTGACCTCCACCTTCACCGGCTTGATCCGGTGCTCGTTGAGCTTGGCCTCCAGCAGGGCGAGCGTGAGCTTCGACCCCACCAGCGGGATGTCGGGCCGCTCCCTCAGCAGGTAGGGAACCGCGCCGATGTGGTCCTCGTGCCCATGCGTGAGGATCACGGCCTCGATCGCGTCGAGGCGATCGCGGATGTACTCGAAGTCGGGCAGGATCAGATCGATGCCCGGCTGCTCGGTCTCCGGGAACAGCACGCCGCAGTCGACGATCAGCAGTTTCCCGCCGTACTCGAACACGGTCATGTTGCGGCCGATCTCCCCCAGCCCGCCCAGCGCGACGATGCGCAGGCCGTGCTCGGGAAGCTTCGGCGGAGATGGCAGCCCGGGGTGAGGATGACTCACCGGGCGACCTCCGGAATGGTGACCTCCGGCACTTTGACTCCCCCTATCGTGAGGTCTTCGCGCAGGCGCGCCGCGAACTCCAGCGAGGCGTCGACCAGGGGCGCGCGTACCGTGCCGCCCGGCAGCCCCAGCAGGCTCAGCGCGGCCTTGACGGCGATTGCGCCCTGCGTACGGGTCATGATCGCCGTGACGACGGGAAGCAGCCGCCGGTGAATCTGCAGCGCCCGTTCCCGGTCCCCGGCGAGATACGCGTCGATCATCTCATGAAGGTCGGCCCCCACCACATGCCCGACCACGCTCACGAACCCGGCGGCCCCCACCGAGAGCCACGGCAGGTTGAGCGTGTCGTCCCCCGAGTAGAACGCGAGATCGGACTCGGCCATCACCACGGACCCGGCGAACAGGTCGCCCTTGGCGTCCTTGACCGCCACGATCCGCGGATGCTCGCCCAGCCGCAGCAGCGTCTCGGTGAGGATCGGCACCCCCGACCGCCCTGGGATGTCGTACAGCAGGTTGGGCAGCCCCGAAGCGTTCGCCACCTCGGTGAAGTGGTGGAGCAGCCCCTCCTGCGGAGGCTTGTTGTAGTACGGCGTGACGACCAGCAGGCCGTCCGCCCCGGCGTCCTCCGCCGCCCGCGCCAGGTACCGGCTGTGCGCGGTGTCGTTGGTGCCGGCCCCCGCCACGATGACGGCCCGGTCCCCGACCGCGTCGATCACCGTGCGCAGCAGCCGGTCTTTCTCGGCGTCGCTCGTCGTCGGCGACTCTCCCGTAGTCCCGTTGATGACGAGGCCGTCATGGCGCTGCTCGTCGACCAGGTAGGTCGCCAGGCGCGCGGCTCCGTCGTAGTCGACCCCGCCGTCGGGCCGGAACGGCGTGACCATAGCGGTCAGCATCCTCCCGAAGGGAGCGCCGCTGATTGTGCTGGGTGCCATAACTCAGAACGGTACCGCCCTGTTCATGGCGTACGCGAGCGGCGCCCTCACCTGGGAGGACGCCCGTCTCCCCACCCCCTTCAGGAACCCCCGCGACACCCTCCCCAGAACGGAAAACTTCCGGCAACACCCACCCGACAACGCAGGACCCCCAACCGAGCTCCCCCCATAAAGTCCCACCCCGCCCCACAAAAGGACAACAAGGCACACACTCCACACCCCAGACGCGTCCACACCCCCCCCATACGCACGCACACCCCCCATACAGACGCGCACCCCCCACGCACGCACACCCCCGCCTCTCCCGCGCGCCCCGCAAAGCCAAAGGCGAGCCCACCGAGCCGGAGGCGAGCTGGCCTTTCGATGCCGGAGGCGAGCCCGCGCCGCGATGCCGAAGGCGAGGCGGTCACGATGCCGGAGCAGGCCAGGCAGCCCCACAAAGCCGAAGGCGAGCCTGCCGAAGCCCGAGGCGAGGTGGCGCCGCGAAACCGGAGGCGAGCCTGCCCAAGCCAAAGGCGAAGCGGCCCTTCGATGCCGAAGGCGAGCCGACGCCGCGAGGCCGAAGGCGAGGCGGTCACGATGTTGGAGCAGGCCAGGTGGTCCCCCGAAGTCGAAGGCGGGCCTGCCGAAGCCGGAGGCGAGGTCGCGATGCCGAAGGCGAGCCTCGTCGCGATGCCGGAGGCGAGGCGGTTGCCACGCCGGAGCAGGCCAGGTGGTCCCACGAAGCCGAAGGCGAGTCTGCCGATGCCGAAGGCGAGGTTGCACCGCGATGCCGGAGGCGAGGCGTGGGGTGGGGCGTGACTGGCTGGGGTGGCCTGCTGAGGTGGCTGCGGGCCGGGAGCGTTGCGATCGCGTCCGAAGGCCAGATTCGAGCGAAGCGAGAATCTGATCGCGCAGCGAGCCGCCAAGGCGAGACGGAGCAATGCAGCGATCGCCGCATTGCCCGCCGAAGGAAGGCCGCCAAGGCCTGACGCCAAGGGCAATGCAATAAACGAGAGCCGCCCGCCACACGCTCGGGGGTACGCGTGGCGGGCGGCTTCTCTTTGCTCATCGTGGCACGCAAATGCCGCGTTACGGGGTCAGTCCGGCTACTTCCCGGACTCGGTTGGGTAACGCGCCTAGCTGGTCTCGGTGAGTTCGTACAGGCGGGCGCGCAGTTCCTCGACGTCGGGCGTGCGGACGAGTTCGTTGCCGCGTACGGCCCACCAGTGGCCGGAGCCGCCGCGGCCGATCCGCCAGCCGGCGAACTCGGCCGAGAGTTCGGTCAGCCGGTCGGTCTCGTGCCACATGCTCCGCTGAATACCCATCGGCCCCCACTCCGTTCTTCCGCCCATCCCTGATGGTCTTGTGGGTGCGTACCCGCGCCGGGGGCTCGTACAACAATGTGGTTGACCTGGGCAAAGGCAAGAATGGGAACGTGACGTGCCAGGTGCCGACAAAGTGAAACTAACGTGACCCGTCCGGCAGCCAGTTGGCCCGGTAGAGGGCCCATTCGGCGGGTACGGTCGTCCACTCCGCGTAGATGCCGACGCCGTACGGGCGGGCGGGGGGCCGGTCGAGGGCGTCCAGGCCGCGGCGGACGCCGCGGAGCGCGACGGTGAGGTCTTCGGCCCAGTCCATCATCGGCCGGTACGTGGGGACGCCCATGAAGACGGTGGTGCGGTCGCCGATGAGGCGGAGGGTGCGTTCGGTGTGGTGGGCGAAGTGGCGTCCGGCGAGGGATTCGGTGGGCAGCGAGACGTCGTACGTCATGATCGCGACCTGGTCGGCGCGGTCGGCGAGGCGGCGGAGGTAGTCCTCGGTGGGGCGCGGCGGGTAGTGGAAGCGGCCCCAGCCGCGGGGCATGAGGGCGCGGTAGAGGGGCTGGGCGGCGTCGACGAGGGTGAGCTGCTCGATGGCGACGGACAGGAGGCGGCCGCGGGCGCGGGTGAGGTCGCGGGTGCGGTCGAGGAGGGTCAGGAACGCCTCGTCGCCGGTGTAGATGGGCTCGAAGTCGTAGTGGATGCCGTCGAAGCCGAGGTCCAGGAAGATCTTGTCGGTGGCGAGGACGCGCTCGCGGACGGCGGGGTCGTCGAGGTCGGTGATGCCGTGCCCGTCGACCTTGCGGATCTGGCCGAGGTACGCCTGGGCGCGGACGCCGGGCGCGTGGACCCGCATCTTCTCGATCAGGGTGCGGGCGTTGCGGTATTTGGCGGCCGGGACGGTGCCGTCGGCCTCGAACGGTCCCGCGTGGAAGTACACGTCGGTGATCGCGTTCTGCCGGAGGAGGCGGCCGAGGTCGCGGTACTCCTGCTCGCTGTGCGTCTCGCCGACCCACTGGTGGCGGGCCCAGAGGGCGTTCACGGTGGTGCCGCGGGACTCGGGCTCGGGCTGCCACCAGGCCCAGACGCCGGCCAGGAGGAGCGCGAGGAGCCCGAGCCCGTACGCCGCCGCCCAGCCGGTCCACCGCAGGGACCGTACGATCCGCCTTTTCCACACCATCGCGCAATGATCGCGGAAACGGCGCGGTTCAGAACACCGGGATGATGTCCTCCGGGTCGATGAAGTCGACCTGGACGCCCGTGATGTCCAGTTCGGGGATGGCGGGGAACGGGATCCCCCAGCGTTCGACGATGGCACGGACGCGGGCGATCGCCTGGCGCCAGTTCTCGGCCTGCTCCTCGAAGGAGAGCACGCCGAGGCCGGCGTCGCGGGCGTGGCCCATCAGCACGCGGTGGTTGCCGAGGAAGTACGGCGGCAGGTCCCAGAAGCCGTCCGGCGGCTCCCAGAGGATCATGGACAGGAACACGAAGCCGGCCCGCAGCTGCCTGGTGATCTGGCCCTTGACCTCCTCGGTGAGGCCGGGCCACTCCTTGTCCAGGATCGTCATGCAGATCTGGAGGTGGCGCGACTCGTCCCGGCCGATGCGGTGGAACATCTCGCCGAAGACGGGGTGCCGCGTCCCGGACGCCATGCCGCGGAACAGGGTGGACGCCGCCATCTCGCCCATCATGAAGCTGGTGAACAGCACGGCGAGCGAGTACTTGCCCACGGCGGAGCTGTAGCCCTGCCAGTAGCGGCCGCCGTTGTAGTACAGCCAGTTGATGTTGTTGTGGGCGGCGCGCTCCAGGTCGGTGCGGGGCGTCCAGTCCAGCGGTCCGCCCGGCCACATCTTCGCGATCGTGCGCTGGCAGCACTCCTCGTGGTTCATCTCGTCGCGGGTGATCGAGAAGAAGCACTTGCGGACGGGGTCCTCCTCGTGCTGCTCGAACGCGTGGATGGTGGCGCGGGCGAACACGGCGGGGCCGGAGGCGTCGAAGTTGGCCAGCACGGCGAACCAGTACATGATCCCGAGCCGCTGCTCGGGGGTGAAGTCCTCCGGGCGGATGCCTTCCCAGGGAAGGTCGGCGGGGTTCCATACGGTCCGCTTGGACTTCTCGTAGATGGCCGCCAGCTTGTCGGTCTCCACCCGCCATTCCATGGGGTAGATGTTCGGCTGCCGGATCTCGGGGGCGGGCCAGAACCCGCCCTCGGGAACGGTGACCTTCTCGTCCATGCCGGCTCGCTCCTCACGCTCACGTCCTTGTGACGCGTTCCTTCCCAGCCTGCGGGAGCGTGTCACATGCCGCAAGGGGCGCCACGGTACGCACCCGGGCGCGCTGGGCCAGGGCGACGCAGACCAGCACGCCCACGGCGGCCAGCGCGGTGGCGGCGTCGATCAGCTCGGCCAGCAGGATCCCGGACCAGACGATGGTCAGCAGCGGCTGGGCGAGCTGCACCTGGCTCGCCCGCGCGATCCCGGCCCGGGCCAGCCCCTCGTACCAGGCGAAGAAGCCGAGGTACGCCGACATCACCGTCACGTACCCGAAGCCCAGCGCGGACCGGCCCGTCCAGTCCGGGCCGGTCGTGGCGAGCAGCCAGAGCGTCACCGGCACGGAGACCGGGGCGGCGAGGAGCAGCGCCCAGGAGATCACCCGCCAGCCCGGCATCTCGCGGGCGAGCCGGCCGCCCTCGGCGTATCCGGCCGCCGCCGCGACCAGCGACGCGAACAGCAGCAGGTCGGCGCCGGTCAGGCGCCCGGCGCCCTGGACCAGCGCGAAGCCGGTGACCAGGGCGGCCCCGGCGAGCGCGGCCGCCCAGAACGCGGGCGACGGGCGCTCGCCGCCGCGGAGCACCGCGAGGACGGCCGTCGCGGCGGGCAGCAGGCCGACGACGACGGCCGCGTGCGCCGAGGAGGAGCCGTGGTCGAGGGCCAGCGTGCTGAACATCGGGAAGCCGAAGACCACCCCGGCGGCGACGACCAGCAGCCCGGGCCACTGCGCTCGGGACGGGACGGGGGCGCGAACGGCGGCCAGCGCGATCGCCGCGAACAGGGCCGCGGCGGCGGAGCGGCCGATGCCGATCAGGTACGGGTCGAGCCCTTCGAGGGCGATGGCCGTGCTGGGGAGGGTGAGCGAGAAGGCGAGCACGCCGAGCCCGGCGAGCCCGAGGCCGCCGAGCGCTATCGGCGTGGCATCAGTAGCGCTATCGTGGTCTATCATGCATCAGGATAGCAGTGTGGCCACGCTGGCCGATCGCCTGCGGGCCGAGGTCGCGAGGCTGCACCCTGGCGAGCGGCTGCCGTCCAGCCGCGCGCTGATGCGCCGCTACCAGGTCAGCCCCGTCACGGTGACGCGGGCGCTGGGACTGCTGGCGGCCGAGGGGCTCGTGGTGACCCGGCCGGGCAGCGGCGCGTTCGCCGCCGAGCGTCCCGAGGCCGCCGCGGGCCCCGCCGACTTCGGCTGGCAGGCGGTGACGCTCGGCGACCGGGCGGTGGACGGGGAGGGCGTCGCGCGGCTGCTCACTCCCCCGCCCGAGGGCGCCATCGCGCTCAGCGGCGGCTACCTGCACCCCTCGCTCCAGCCCGTACGGGCGCTGGCGAACGCGGCGGCGCGGGCCGCCCGCCGCCCGGACGCCTGGGAGCTGCCGCCGCTAGGCGGGATCCCGGAGCTGCGGGCCTGGTTCGCCCGGACGGCCGGCGGCGAGACCACGGCCGCCGACGTGCTGATCACCAGCGGCGGGCAGCAGTCGCTCACGACCGTGCTGCGCGCGCTGCTGCCGCCGGGCGCGCCGCTGCTGGTGGAGTCGCCGACCTACCTGGGCGCGCTGGCGGTCGCGCGGGCCAGCGGGCTGCACCCGGTGCCCGTGCCGATGGACGAGGACGGCCTGCGGCCCGAACTGCTCGCCGAGGCGTTCGAGATGACCGGCGCGCGGGTGCTGTACACGCAGCCCACGTTCCACAACCCGACCGGCGCCGTGCTGCCGGCCGCGCGGCGGGCGCGGGTGCTGGCGGTGGCGCGGGCGGCGGGCGCCTTCGTGATCGAGGACGACTTCGCCCGCCATCTGGCCATCGACGCGATCCCGCCGCCGCTGGTGAGCGCCGACCAGGAGGGCCGGGTCGTGCACATCTCGTCGCCGACCAAGGCGACCGCCGCCAGCCTGCGGGTCGCCGCGGTGATCGCGCGGGGCCCGGTCGCCGAGCGGATCCGGGCCACCCAGCTGATCGAGGAGTTCTTCCCGGCCCGGCCGATGCAGGGGACGCTGCTGGAGCTGGTCAGCGCGCCCGGCTGGCCGCGCCACCTGCGGTCGGTGCGCGCCGCGCTGCGGGCGCGCCGGGACGCCGTGCGGGCGGCGCTCGCCCGCGAGCTGCCCGGCCTGCCGGTCGGCAACCCGGCCGGCGGCCCGCACCTGTGGGTGGGGCTGCCGCCCGGGACCGACGACGTGCGGCTCGCGGACGCGGCCCTGCGCGCCGGGGTGCTGGTGAGCGCGGGACGGCCGTTCTTCCCCGCCGAGCCGCCCGCGCCGTTCCTGCGGGTCAGCTACGGCTCGGCGGCGTCGGAGACCGAGCTGGCCGAGGGGGTCCGGCGGCTCGCCGAGGTCGTCCGCGCCACCGCGCGGTGACCTTCAGGCACCGGCAGGCACGGTCAGGCGGTGACGAAGCAGAACTCGTTGCCCAGCGGGTCGAGCCAGACCTGGAATGGCTTGTCCGGGTTGTCGCCCATCGGCGGGCCGTGCACCGTTGCGCCCAGCGCGCGCGCCCGTTCTCCGGCGGCGTGGATGTCGGGCACCTCCACGTCCAGGTGCACCCGGTTCTTCACCCGCTTGCCGTCCGGGACGAGCTGGAAGCTCAGCAGCGGCCCGCCGTCGCCGAGCGCCTCCAGGTCGGTCCAGTCGTCGTCGCGGCCGGTCACCTTCATGTCCAGCAGCGCGCCCCAGAACGCGACCATCGCGTCCATGTCCGTGCAGTCGATCGCGACGTTCGACACCCTCGGCCGCATGCGGCTCCTCCCGCCTCTCGTGAACACCACCGACGAAGCTACGCCGGTGTCGGGACGGCGCGCAACCGGCCAGCCCGGTACACCGGTGTCCCCTTGGTAGGGTGCGCCTGACGGCGGCCGAGCAGGCGGGAGCGGTGATGAGCGGCGGCGAGCGGACCGGGCCGCGGGCCGAGTCCCCGGCCGCGCTGCTGCTGCGCGAGTTCGTCAACACCCTGGACGTCGAGACCGCCGCCGACGCGATCGGCACGCCCGCCGAGCTGGCCGGCTGGCTGGCCGCCCGCGGGCTCGTCCCGGCGGGCACCCCCGCCGGCGTCGCCGACCTCGCGACCGCCGCCGCCCTCCGCGAGGGCCTGCGCGCCGCGATGCTCGCCCACCACTCCCCCGACCACGCCCCCGGCCATGGATCGGACGACCCCGGACCCGGCATGCCGGACGGGTTGGAGGACGCCCTCGGACGGCTGCCGCTGCGGCTGGCGCTCGCCGCCGGCCGCCCCGCGCTCGTCCCGTCCGGTACGGGCACCGCCGCCGGACTCGCCCGGATCGCCGCGGCCGTCATGGACGCGGTGGCCGACGGGACGTGGCCGCGGCTGAAGGTCTGCCAGGAGAGCACCTGCCTGTGGGCCTTCCTCGACACCTCAAAGAACCGCAGCCGCGCGTGGTGCTCGATGCGCGTGTGCGGGAACCGCACCAAGACACGCACGTACCGGGCCCGGCGCCGCACCCCGGCGCCCTAGGCTGGCCGGCGGCTCCCGATCCCACTCCGTCCCAGCCGACCCGAACGAAAGGACGTGCCGCCATGGCCGATGTGGGCGTACGGCCCGCCCGCCGCGCGGACGCCGCCGCCGTCGCCGACATCCAGGTGCGCGCCTGGCGGCAGGGGTACCGCGACCTGCTGCCCGCCGCGGTGCTGGCCGAGGTGACCGGCGACGACGCCCGGAAGGCGTGGCGCGAGCGGTGGGCGCAGGCGGCGGCCGAGCCGCCGAGCCCCCGGCACCGGCTGCTGGTCGCGGTCGCGTCCGACCTGGTCGTCGGCTTCGCCGCGCACGCGCCCGCCGAGGACGACCCCGACCGCGACCCGGCGGTGACCGCCGAGCTGGTGACGCTGCTGGTCGACCCCCTGCACGCCCGCGCGGGCCACGGCAGCCGCCTGCTGGCCGCGACCGTCGACCTCCTGCGCGAGGACGGCTTCGAGACGCTCATCACATGGGCGTTCGAGCGCGACGAGGTGCTGCGCGCGTTCCTCGGCTCGGCCGGCTGGGCCCCGGACGGCACGGCGCGCGACCTCGACATGGGGGAACCCGTCCGGCAGATCCGCCTCCACACCGATATCAGGGCGGGCGCCCCGGCCTGAGGCAGGGGTCGGTGCGGGCCCGCGAGAGGGCGGGCATAGGTTTGTGGGCGTGTCCCTGACCTCCTCCGTCTCGCCGCCGCCTGCCCGGACGGCCGCGCCGTCCGACGCCCGCCGGCGCCGGCTCGGCCTGGTCGTCATCAGCCTCGGCGTCTCGCTGATCGTCGTGGACGCCACCATCGTGGGCGTCCTGCTGCCGCGGATCGTCGCCGGCCTCGGCATGACGACGTCGGACGCCGAGTGGGTCACCTCGGTGTACTCCCTCGTCTTCGCGGCGCTGCTGATCCCGTTCGGGCGGGCCGGCGACCTGTTCGGGCGGCGCCGGCTGTTCGTGCTGGGCACCGCGGTGTTCACGCTGGCCAGCGTGGTCGCCGCGGCGGCCGGCGACGGGTCGGCGCTGATCGGGGCGCGGGCGCTGCAGGGCGTCGGCGCGGCGATGGTGCTGCCCGCCGCGCTGTCCACGGTGAACGCGATGTTCACCGGCCGGGAGCGCGCGGCCGCCTTCGGCACGTACGGCGCGATGATCGCCGGGATGGCCGGGCTGGGCCCGCTGATCGGCGGCGCGATCGCGTCCGCGGCCGACTGGCGGTGGGCGTTCGGGGTGAACCTGCCGCTCGGGCTCGCGCTGATCGCGGGCGCGCTCGCGCTGATGCCCGAGACGCGGCCGGAACGTCCCGGAACGGGCGGCCGCCGGGCCCTGCGCGAGATCGACTGGGCGGGCGGGGTGCTGGCCGCGCTCGGCTTCGGCGCGCTGGTGTGCGGGCTGATCGAGGGCCAGACCTACGGCTGGTGGACGGCGACGCGCGTGTTCCACACCGGCCCGTTCAGCTGGCCGGAGGGCGCGCTGTCGCCGGTACCGGTGGTGATCGGGCTCGGCGCCGTGCTGCTGGCCGCGCTGGTCGTCGTCGAGCGGGCGCGCGCCGCCGCCGGACGCCCGGTGATGCTCGACCTCGCGCTCTTCCGGATCCCGAACTTCCGGCACGGCAACCTCGCGTCCGCCCTGGTGAACGTGGGCGAGCTGGGGCTGGTCTTCGTGCTGCCGCTGTTCCTGCTGGGCGTGCACGGGACGGCGCCGCTGCAGATCAGCGTGGCGATCCTGCCGATGGCCGCCGGCGCGTTCCTGACCGGCGCGGTCGCGCACCGGCTGGCGCGCAGGCAGGGGCCCGTGCGCGTCGTGCGGATCGGCATGGTGCTGGAGGTCGCGGCCGTCCTCGCGCTGGCGCTGACGGTGTCCGCGACGACGACCGGCTTCGGCCTGGCGCCCTGGATGTTCGTGTACGGCGTCGGGCTCGGCCTCACCTCCGCCCAGCTCACCGGCGTCGCACTCGCCGACGTGCCGCGGGAGCTGTCCGGGCAGGCGTCCGGAACGCAGTCGACGGCCCGGCAGATCGGCGCCGCGCTGGGCATCGCGCTGATCGGAACGATCTTCGCCACCGGCCTCGGCCGCACCATGACCGACCGGCTGGAGGGCACCGAATTGCCCCCCGAGCAGCGCGCCGCCGTCGCGCACGAGCTGCGCGAGAGCGCCGGCACGTACGCCCGCGAGCTGCACGCCGACGCCGACCGGGCCGCGATCGCCCGCGCCGCCGACGAGAGCCTGGCCGCCGCGACCCGGAACGCCGCGCTCGCCACGGGCGCGATCCTGGCGCTCGGCCTGGCCGTGTCGCTGCGGCTGCGGCCCGGCCCGTCCCCGCGGCGCGACGGCGGGCCGCGTCGGGGACAATCGAAGGCCTAGTCCCCTGTCGCCCCACGAGAACCAACGGTAACCAGTGGCCACGCTCTCCCAATGGGTCGCCGGATCGCGGCCCCGTACGCTCCCCGCCTCCCTCGTCCCCGTCGCCGTCGGCACGGGCGTCGCGATCGGCGAAGGCCAGGCCGTGTGGTGGCGCGCCGTGCTCGCCGGCTTCGTCGCGCTCGTCCTGCAGATCGGCGTCAACTACTCCAACGACTACAGCGACGGCATCCGCGGCACCGACGAGGACAGGGTCGGCCCGCTGCGGCTGGTCGGGTCCGGGGTCGCGAAGCCGAAGCAGGTGCTCGCCGCCGCGCTCGGCTGCTTCCTGGCCGCCGCCGTCGCCGGGCTGGTGCTGGCCGCCGTCACCACCTGGTGGCTGATCCTGGTCGGCGCCGTGGCGATCCTGGCCGCCTGGTTCTACACCGGCGGCAAGACGCCGTACGGCTACCGCGCCCTCGGCGAGGTCTCGGTCTTCGTCTTCTTCGGCCTGGTCGCCGTCGTGGGCACCGTGTACGTGCAGGTCGAGGGCCTCCCGTGGGAGGCGTGGGCGGCGGCCGTACCGGTCGGGCTGCTGGCCTGCGGCATGTTGGTCGCCAACAACCTGCGCGACATCCCGACCGACGAGGTCTCCGGCAAGCGCACCCTCGCCGTCGTGCTCGGCGACCGCAACACCCGCGTCCTGTACGCGGCGTGCACGGCGCTCCCGTACACGATCGTCCTGGCCATGGCGGCGCCGCATCCGTGGGTGCTGCTCGCGCTGCTGTCGGCGCCGCTGTCGGTGCCGCCGACCCAGACCGTCCTGCGGGGCGCCACCGGACCGGCGCTGATCCCGGTCCTCGGCGGCACCGGCCGCCTCCAGCTCGCCTACGGCGCCCTGCTGACGCTGGGCCTGGCCCTCTAGCCGGGACGGGCCCGCCGGGGCGTGAGAGCGGCCGGTACGCGCGCGGAGGCGGTACACCGCCGCCGCGGCCCGCGTGCGGGCCCGGCGGCGGCCTCGATCAGGCTCCCGGCGGTACCGTCCAGTCGATCTCGGGACGGCCGGCGTCCACCAGCGCCTTGTTGACGGCGCTGAACGGGCGGGTGCCGAAGAACTTCTTCGCGCTCAGCGGGCTCGGATGCGCCGACTCGATCACCACGTGCTGGGCGCCCGTGACGAGCTTGGCCTTCTTGCGGGCGTACGCGCCCCACAGGACGAACACCACCCGCTCCTCCTTCTCGTTGAGCGCGCGGATGGCCGCGTCGGTGAAGTCCTCCCAGCCCTTGCCCCCGTGCGAGCCCGCCTCGCCGGCCCGGACGGTCAGCACCGCGTTCAGCAGCAGCACGCCCTGCGCGGCCCACGCCGACAGGTCGCCGGTCTTGGCCACCGGAACGTCGAGGTCGGCCGCCAGCTCCTTGTAGATGTTGCGCAGCGACGGCGGCAGCTTGACGCCGTCGCGCACGCTGAAGCTCAGGCCGTGCGCCTGGCCGGGCCCGTGGTACGGGTCCTGGCCGAGGATCAGGACCCGGGCGTCGTCGTACGAGCAGTGCCGGAACGCGTTGAACAGGTCCTCCCGGGCCGGGTAGACCGTCTGCTCCTCGTACTCCTGCGCCACGAACGCGCCCAGCGCCGCGACCCCGACCGGGTCGACGAGCGGGTCGAGGCGCTCGCGCCAGCCGCCGGGCAGCAGTTCCAACAGGTCGAGGGACATCGATGGCCTCCGGGGAAGGGTTTGCACGATGGTGGAAACCCTAGCGGCGGGCACTGACACGCCAATGCCGAACACCTGAGCACAAGGGTCCCCACCCTAAGATCTGGACATATGCCGGACTCCCCCCGCTGGCGCCGCCTGCTCGCATGCGCCGCGCTGTCCCTCCTCGGCCTCGGCGCGGTCGCGGGCGGCTGCGGCGACTCCTCGGGCCGGACGACGCTGAGCGTGCTCGCGGCCTCCTCCACCCGCGAGGTGATGCGCGAGCTGGGCGTCGCCTACCACCGCGAGCACCGGGACGTGCAGGTGCGGTTCACGTTCGGCGGCTCGCAGGAGATGGCCGCGCGGCTGCCCGAGCGCGACGCGGGCGACGTGCTGGTGACCGCGGACGAGGTCACGATGAACGGGGCCGACGAGAACCTCACCGGCCGCCGCCGGGTGATCGCCCACAACTCGATGACGATCGTCGTCCGGCCCGGCAACCCGCGCCGGATCCGCGGCCTGAGCGACCTCACCCGGCCCGGCCTGCGGGTCGCGCTGGCGGCCTCGGCCGTGCCCGCCGGGCGGTACGCTCGCAAGATCTTCGCGGGTGCCGGGATCACCGTGCGGTCGTCGGCGGAGGAGATCAGCGTGCGGGCCGTGCTGGACCGCGTCCGTACCGGCGAGGCCGACGCCGGCCTGGTCTACATCACCGACCTCAAGGCGGCCGGCGTCGCCGCGAGCAGCGTCCCCATCCCGGCGCTGGAGAACGTCACCGCCACCTACGCCGCGGGCGCGGTCAAGGAGAGCGCGAACGAGAAGGAGGCCGCCAGGTTCGTGTCCTGGCTGACCTCCCCCGTCGCTCGGCAGCTGTTCAACAAGTACGGGTTCGTGACGCCCGCGCCCTAGCGCCTCTTCAGGCCGATCGGGTTGGGGAACGGCACCTCGCCCGACTCCATCACCGGCCGCGCGACCGGCTCCAGCAGCGCGTGCAGCGCCTCCGGGTCGGCCAGCACGCGGTACGCGGGGGCGGCGAGCGCGTCCGTGCGGTCCTCGATCCGCGCCCGCAGCTCCCGGCCCTCCGCGGTGACCGTGCCGTCCGCGGCGAGCAGGCCGCGGCCGGCGAGGTCGGCGGCCCCCTCCGCGATCTCCTCGGCGGAGAAGCCGCGGGTGAGGGTCAGCATGTCGAACGCGACCCCGTTGACGGCGGCGGCCAGGAGGTTCGACCGGAGGCCGTCCAGGCCCTCGGTGGCGAGCACGGCGAGATGGCCGTCGCCGCGGTGCTCGCGCAGGGACGCGGCGTGCTGCCACAGGGCCGCGACCGGGTCGTCCGGCACCGGCACGTCGCGGTTGGCGGCGAACAGCGCGCGGCCCGCGCCGTCCGCCGCGTCCACCGCCGCGGCCAGCAGCGGGTTCGCCCTGCCCGCGACCTCGTCGATCCCGGGCGCGAGCCGCCGCAGCGCCTTGGCGGCGCTCTCCGCGCGGGAGCGGAGGATGTCCTGGGGCGACGCGAACGTCCAGGCGTCGGGCACCGCCTTGCGCACCCGGTCCGGGTGGAAGCCGTAGAACGTCGCCTCGACGACGCCCGCGGGCACCGGGCCCATGGGGGCGGCACGGCCGCCGAAGTACCCCATCCAGAAGCCCTTGAGGCCCACGTCCTTATGGCCCTGAACGCACTCCGGGGAGAAGTACGTGACGATGTGGAGGGGCTCGATGACCGACCAGAGCGTGCGTGCGTACGAGTCGTCCATGCCGGGCATTCTGCACACCCGTCACAGCTCCGCGGAAGGCAGGCCCCCGGTCTCGCACATGCGGACGCAGTCGTCGGCCGCCCTCAGGACCTCCAGCACGGCCGGATGCGGCGCGGCGTACACCGTCGGGTAGTCGGCCTCCCCCAACTCGGGGCGAGCCTCGTACACCAGCCGGTCCTCGTCCGCCGAGAACCCGACGCCGGCGCCCGGCCGGCCGCCGCGCGGATCGAGCCGTACCCAGCGGTCGTCGATCAGCGCCGCCGCGAACCCGTGCAGCGCGTACCCGCCGGCGGGATCGTCGCCCAGCAGCAGCCGCTGATAGCAGAACCCCGCCTGGATGCCGCCCGCCCGCAGCAGCGCGACGAGCGCGTGCGACTTGGCGTAGCAGAGCCCCGTGCGCTCGCGCAGGACGTCCGACGCGCGCCAGGTGACGCGCCTGTCACGGGCGTCCATCGAATGGGTGACGTCGTCGCGCGCCAACTCGAACGCGGCGCGCGCGTACGCGATGTCGTCACCCGTGCGCAGCGCCGAGGCGGTGGACTGCACGATCTCGTGCTCCAGGTCCACCGCCTCGTGCGCGCCGAGGTAGTCCCACGGCTCCCCGTCGAAGAGCAGCGGGCTCACAGGCCCAGCAGGGACTCGATGCCCACGGTCAGCCGCTCGTCCAGCCCGCCGACCTTGCGGACGGCGAGCAGCACGCCCGGCATGAACGACTCGCGGTTCATCGAGTCGTGCCGGATCGTGAACAGCTCGCCGTGCCCGCCCAGCAGGACCTCCTGGTGGGCGATCGCCCCGGACAGCCGTACCGCGTGCACCCGCACGCCCTCCACGTCGGTGCCGCGCGCGCCGTCCAGCTCGGACGTGGTGGCGTCCGGCGAGGCGGGCACGCCGGCCGCGGCGCGCGCCGCCGCGATCAGCTCGGCGGTGCGGTACGCGGTGCCGCTCGGCGCGTCCACCTTCTTCGGGTGGTGCAGCTCGACGACCTCGACCGACTCGAAGAACGGGGCCGCCTTCTCCGCGAAGTGCATCATCAGTACCGCGCCGATGCCGAAGTTCGGGGCGATCAGGACGTTCCCGTCCTTCCGCCCCGCCTGCCAGCCGCGCACCTCGTCCAGCCGGGCCGGATCGAAGCCGCTGGTGCCCACGACGGAGTGCAGCCCGTGCTCGACGCACCAGCGCAGGTTGTCCATGACCACGCCGGGATGCGTGAAGTCGACCACGACCTCCGCGGCCGTCAGGGCGTCGCGCGCGTCGCCCTGGTCCACGGCCGCGACCAGCTCCATGTCCGCGGCGCCCTCGACGGCACGGCACACCTCGGCGCCCATCCGGCCCCGCGCGCCCAGCACCCCAACCTTGATCACAAGCTCCTCCAGAAGTGACTGCGGCCCGCAGCCTATCGCGGCGCCCGCGACCGGCCGCCGCCGGTCAGCGAACCGAAATGACACCCCGTAACGATACTGTTACGACACGTGCGAACCTCGGGGGGACGAATGGAGCAGGCGCGCTCGCCCGCGCTGCGGGTCCTGGTGGGCACGGCCGCCGCGGTCGTCACGGTGGCCGGCATCAAGGCGATCGGCTCGCTCGCCGGCCCCGCCTTCCTGGCCCTGGTGCTGACGATCTCGGTCAACCCGCTGCGCGGCTGGCTCGACCGGCACGGCGCCCCGTTCTGGGTCTGCGTGGCCGTACCGCTGGCCACGGTGATCCTCGTCCTGCTCGCCCTCGGCGCGGCGCTGGCCGTCTCGGTCGCCCAGCTCGCCCTGATGCTGCCCGACTACACCAGCCAGTTCAACGCCCTCGTCACCGAGGCCACGCACACGCTCGCCAAGTACGGCATCGACCAGCGCAAGCTCCAGGACGCGGTGTCCCGGCTCGACCCGAGCCAGCTGTTCGCCTACGTCCAGGCGTTCCTGAACGGCCTGCTGAGCGCGTCCTCGGCCCTCGTGCTCATCGTGCTGCTGCTGTTCGGCATGTGCATCGACGCGACCGGCACCGTCCGCCAGCTCGCCAAGCTCGCCGACCAGGACGGCGCCCGCTCCGACCTCGTCCGCGCCCTGCGCGCGTTCGCCCGCGACACCGGCCGCTTCCTCGTCGTCACCACGGTCTTCGGCCTGCTCGTCGCGGCCCTCGACGTCGCGGCCCTCTACATCCTCGCGGTCCCGCTGCCCCTCCTGTGGGGCCTGCTGTCCTTCCTCACCAACTACATCCCCAACATCGGCTTCGTGGTCGGCCTGGCGCCCCCGGCCGTCCTCGGCCTCCTCGACGGCGGCGTCGGCACGATGATCTGGGTCATCGTCGCCTACTGCGCCATCAACTTCGTCCTGCAGTCCCTGATCCAGCCCAAGTTCCTCGGCGACGCCGTGGGCCTGTCGTTCACCCTGGTCAACATCTCGCTGATCCTCTGGGCCTGGGTCCTCGGCCCCTTGGGCGCCATCCTGGCCGTGCCTCTGAGCACCCTGGTCCGCGCCCTGCTGGTGGACGCGGACCCGACCAAACACTGGCTGACCGGCCTCCTCAGCTCGGCCGTGGAACCCAGACGCCACCCGGCGAAACGAAAACATCCCTGAGCCGACCGCCGACGGGCGGGCCGGCCCCGTTGGTGAGCGAGCCCGACCCGCCGGCGGGCGGGCCCGGCCGCACGGCGGTCAGCTCAGGCTGAAGTCGCGGTCGCCGAAGGGGCCGATGACGGTGAGGGCCTGCGGTTCGGCGAGCACGGCGCGGCCGACCTCGCGGATGTCGTCGGGGGTGACGGCGTCGATCCGGGCGAGGACCTCGTCCACCGGGAGCAGCGACTCGTACACCAGCTCGCTCTTGCCGATGCGGCTCATCCGGGAGCCGCTGTCCTCCAGGCCGAGGACCATCGCGCCGCGCAGCTGGCCCTTGCCGCGGTCCAGCTCCTCGCCCTCGATGCCCTCCTCGGCGATCCTGGCGATCTCGTCGCGGCAGATGGACAGCACCTCGTCGATCTTGGCGGGCTGGCAGCCCGCGTAGACGCCGAAGACGCCCGTGTCGGCGTACTGCGAGGTGTAGCTGTAGACCGAGTAGGCCAGCCCGCGGCGCTCGCGGATCTCCTGGAACAGCCGGGACGACATGCCGCCGCCCAGGGCCGCGTTGAGGATGCCGAGCGCGAAGCGGCGGTCGTCGGTACGGGACACGCCGGCGCCGCCCAGGATCACGTGCGCCTGCTCGGTGTCCTTGTCGATCACCCGCACCTGCGGGGACGCTGGCGTGGCCTCGCCGTCGATGCGGGGCGCGGCGGGGCGGTCGTCGCCGGTGAGGCGGTCCGCCCACGCGTCCGAGACCAGCCGTACGACCTGGTCGTGGTCGACGTTGCCGGCGACCGCGACCACGAGGTTGCGGGGCACGTAGTGCTCCCGGTAGTAGCCGTGGATGCGGTCGCGGGTCAGGGCGTTGATGGAGTCGACCGTGCCCAGGATCGGGCGGCCGAGCGGGACGTCGCCGTACAGCGCGGTGGAGAACTCGTCGTGGATGAGGTCGCCCGGGTCGTCGTCGCGCATGTGGATCTCTTCGAGGATCACCCCGCGCTCGGCCTCGACGTCGTCGGGCCGGTTGACCGACGAGGCGACCATGTCGGAGACCACGTCCACCGCGAGGGGCAGGTCGGCGTCCAGCACCCGCGCGTAGTAGCAGGTGTACTCCTTGGCGGTGAACGCGTTGAGGTCGCCGCCGACCGCGTCGATCGCGGCCGAGATCTCCAGCGCGGACCGCCGCCTCGTGCCCTTGAACAGCACGTGCTCCAGGTAGTGGCTGGCGCCGGCGTCGGCCGGGGACTCGTCCCGGGAGCCGACCCCGGCCCAGACGCCGAACGCGGCCGAGCGGACCGTCGGCATCGACTCGGTGATCACGCGCAGCCCGCCGGGCAGCACCGTGCGGCGCACCGCCCCGCCGCCGTCGGCGCCGGGGTGGATCGTGTGGGTGGTGCCGGGCTCCTGCGCCCTGGCCGGCAGCGTCACGGGCGGACTCTCCATCGAATCGAAGTTACGGGATGTCGGGGGTGCCGGGATACCGGCGTCCGGGAAACCGGCCCCGGGAGCCCGGGAACCGGGGAACCTGGGAACCGAGGTGCCGGGATGCCCGGGGGCGGGCTACCGGGGGTGCTGGATGTCGCGATGCCCGAGGCCGGACGGCCAGGGGACCGGACGGCCAGGGGCCGGACGGCCGGGGGGTGAAACCGGACGACCGGTCTGCCCGGTGGGTCGGGCAGACCGGTCGGCCGTCATCGTCGTGCGGGCTCAGGAGTTGCGCTGCGTGCCCTCGTCGCCGCGGCGGGTGCGGCGGCGGCGCGGGGCGCGGCGCTCGCCGCCCTCGTCGTCACCGCGGTCGGCGGAGCCGTTGGCGGCGGCCGGCGCGGCGGCGTCGCCGCCGGCCTCCTTGGCCTCGGCCTCCTTCTCGACCACCTCGACCGGGACCAGCGACAGCTTGCCGCGCTGGTCGATCTCGGTGACCTCGACCTGGATCTTCTCGCCGACGGAGATCACGTCGTCGACGTTCTCGATCCGGGCGCCGCCGTGCAGCTTGCGGATCTGCGAGACGTGCAGCAGGCCGTCCTTGCCGGGCAGCAGCGACACGAACGCGCCGAACGTCGTGGTCTTGACGACGGTGCCGAGGTAGCGCTCGCCGACCTCCGGCATGTGCGGGTTGGCGATCGCGTTGATCGCCTGCCGCGCGGCCTCGGCGGACGGGCCGTCGGTGGCACCGACGTAGATCGTGCCGTCGTCCTCGATCGTGATGTCGGCGCCGGTGTCGTCCTGGATCGAGTTGATCATCTTGCCCTTCGGGCCGATGACCTCGCCGATCTTGTCGACCGGGACCTTGATCGTGATGATCCGCGGCGCGAACTCGCTCATCTCGGCCGGAGCCTCGATGGCCTCGGCCATCACGTCCAGGATCGCCAGCCGGGCGCCCTTGGCCTGCTTGAGCGCGGCGGCCAGGACCGAGGCCGGGATGCCGTCCAGCTTGGTGTCGAGCTGGAGCGCGGTGATCACGTCGCGGGTGCCGGCGACCTTGAAGTCCATGTCGCCGAACGCGTCCTCGGCGCCGAGGATGTCCGTCAGCGTGACGTACTCGCCGCCCTCGTGGATCAGGCCCATGGCGATGCCGGCCACCATCTGCTTCAGCGGCACGCCCGCGTCCAGCAGCGACATGGTGGACGCGCAGACCGAGCCCATCGAGGTGGAGCCGTTGGAGCCCAGCGCCTCCGACACCTGCCGGATCGCGTACGGGAACTCCTCGCGCGTCGGCAGCACCGGGATCAGCGCCCGCTCGGCCAGCGCGCCGTGCCCGATCTCGCGCCGCTTGGGCGAGCCCACCCGGCCGGTCTCACCGGTCGAGTACGGCGGGAAGTTGTAGTTGTGCATGTAGCGCTTGGTGCGCTCGGGGTTGAGCGTGTCGATCATCTGCTCCATCCGGAGCATGTTGAGCGTGGTGACGCCCATGATCTGGGTCTCGCCGCGCTCGAAGATCGCCGAGCCGTGCACCCGCGGGATCACGTGCGCCTCGGCGGTCAACTGCCGGATGTCCTTGACCCCGCGGCCGTCGATCCGCAGCCCGTCGCGGACCACGCGCTCGCGCACCAGCTTTTTGGTGAGGGCGCGGAACGCGGCGGAGATCTCCTTCTCCCGGCCCTCGAAGTCGGTGCCGAGCTTCTCGGCGGCGGACGCCTTGATCTCGTCCAGCCGGGACTCGCGCTCCTGCTTGCCGGCGATCGTCAGCGCCTGCGCCAGCTCCCCGGAGACCGCGGCGGTGACCGCGTCCAGGACGTCGTCCTGGTAGTCGGGGAACAGCGGGTACTCGGCGGTCGGCTTCGCGGCCGCGGCCGCGATCTCGCTCTGCGCCTGGCACAGCACCTTGATGAACGGCTTGGCGGCCTCGAGGCCCTCGGCGACCGTCTCCTCGGTCGGCGCGGTGGCGCCCTCGCCGACCAGCTTGAGGGTGTCGCGGGTGGACTCGGCCTCGACCATCATGATCGCGACGTCGCCGTCCTCCAGCACCCGGCCGGCCACGACCATGTCGAAGGTGGCGCGCTCCAGCTCGGGGTGGGTCGGGAAGCCGACCCACTGGCCCTCGATCAGCGCGACGCGGACGCCGCCGATCGGGCCGGAGAAGGGCAGCCCGGCGAGCTGCGTGGACAGCGACGCGGCGTTGATGGCCACGACGTCGTACAGGTGCTCGGGGTGCAGCGCCAGGATCGTCTCGACGACCTGGATCTCGTTGCGCAGGCCCTTGACGAAGGACGGGCGCAGCGGGCGGTCGATCAGCCGGCAGGTGAGGATCGCGTCCTCGGAGGGCCGGCCCTCGCGGCGGAAGAACGAGCCGGGGATCCGGCCCGCGGCGTACATCCGCTCCTCGACGTCCACGGTCAGCGGGAAGAAGTCCAGGTTGTCCTTGGGCTTCTTGGACGCGGTGGTGGCCGAGAGCACCATCGTCTCGTCGTCCAGGTACACGACGGCCGAGCCGGCCGCCTGCCGGGCCAGCCGGCCGGTCTCGAACCGGATGGTCCGGGTACCGAAGGAGCCGTTGTCGATCACGGCTTCGGCGCTCTGCGCGCCGTCGATGCGCACGGCATCGCTCACGGGAAACCTCCTAGGTTTCGGTCGTTCCCGCGGTCGTCTCCCGTGGCTTCGCGCAGTGCCGGTCTTCGATCGAAGCGTCCGGATCGGACGGGGCCCGCCGTCGGCGGGCGCTCGCGCGGAGCGATCCGGAAGCCACTACCGAGGACCGGCCGCACCAGGGCGGTGTCCGCGGGGCTTGTCTTTCCAGTTGTACGGCGGGCCGGCCGGGCGTGCCGTCCGATGACCGGTCACGGCCGCCGGCCGCGCGCGGGAGCCCGGGGCTCCCGGGCTCTCGTACCGGCCGCCGGGAGCGGCGCCGCGTCCGCGGACTCGCATTCCCGTTCCGCGGCGGTTCTACGCCTGGCGGCGGACGCGCGGTGGGGCGGCGGGCCCGTGCGGGCCGCGATCCCGGGCCGATACAGAGGAGGGAGCGGCCCGCATGAGCCACTCCCTCGCCTTGCTAGCGGCGCAGACCGAGTCGTTCGATCAGCTGCCGGTAGCGGTTGATGTCCTTGTTGCTCAGGTACTTCAGGAGCCGGCGACGACGGCCGACCAGCAGCAGGAGGCCGCGGCGGCTGTGGTGGTCGTGCTTGTGCTCCTTGAGGTGCTCGGTCAGATCGTTGATCCGCCGGGTCAGCAGCGCGACCTGGACCTCCGGAGAACCGGTGTCACCCTCAGTGGTCGCATACTCAGAGATGATCTTGTTCTTCGTGGCGGTGTCGAGCGACACGTGGCTCCTTCGATGAGATCGTCACCCGCAGATCCCGGCCCGGTCGGCACGGCGGTCCGCATGGTGCGCAGGAAACGTGGCGAGCCGCATGAGGGTGCAGCTCACCGGCCGGGGTCCTTCCCGGCGATTCTTCACCGTACCATGCCCGCCCCGATACCCCGTCCCGCTCCGGGCACCGTGCGTGATCAGGGATTTTGTGATCATTCCCGGGGCGGCGGGTCAGGAGGAGGTGAGCTCCCGGGCGCGCGCCACGTCGCGCCGCATCTCCTCGACCAGCGCGTCGATCGAGTCGAACTTGAGCGTGTCGCGGATCCGCGCCTCGAAGTCGACCGCCATGTGCTCGCCGTACAGGTCGAGGTCGTCGCGGTCCAGCGCGTACGCCTCCACGGTGCGCTCGCCGCCCTCGAACGTCGGGTTGGTGCCGATGGAGATCGCGGCGGGCCAGCTGAAGGCGGGGTAGCGGTCGGAGTCGCAGACCAGCCGGCCGGCGTACACGCCGTCCGCGGGGATCGCGGTGTGCGGCAGGCTCTCCAGGTTGGCCGTCGGGAAGCCCAGCGCCCGGCCGCGCTGGTGGCCGCGCACCACCACGCCCTCGACCCGGTGCGGGCGGCCCAGCGCGGCGGCGGCGTCCTCGACCGCGCCGGAGTCGAGCCGCTCCCGGATGTAGGTGGACGAGATCGTGCCGCCGTTGGCCACCAGCGGCATCCCGTCGACGGTGAAGTCGTACTTCTCGCCCAGCTCGCGCAGCAGCGGGACGTCGCCCTTGGCCTTGTGGCCGAACCGGAAGTCCTCCCCCACGATCACGTGGGACGCGTGCAGCCGGTCGACCAGCACCGACTGGACGAACTCGTCCGGCGGCACCTTGGACAGCTCCAGCGTGAACGGGACCACCGCCACCGCGTCGGTGCCGAGGCCCTCCAGCAGCTCGATCCGGCGCCGGGTCGAGGCCAGCAGCGGCGGGTGGGTGCCCGGCCGGACCACCTCGTCGGGATGCGGATCGAACGTGATCACGACCGACCGGACGCCGCGCTCGCGGGCCAGGTCGGCGGCGGCGCGGACGATCCGCTGATGACCGCGGTGCACGCCGTCGAACACGCCGATCGTCACGACCGACCTGCCCCAATCGGCGGGAACCTCTTCGAGGCCATGCCAGCGCCGCACCATGCACTCCCTGCGTGAAACCTGCCTGCCGGTCCAGTTGTCGCCCTCAAGACTGCCATGCGGCCGGTCGCGGGGTGACCGGAGGGGCTGCCCGTGGCGATTCTACCCGTGGGTAGCAGGCGTTCACGCGGACTGGTACACCACCAGCGAGACGGCGATGTACTGCATGACGTACGCGGCGAGCGTGCAGGCGTGGAAGACCTCGTGGAAGCCGAACCAGCGCGGCGACGGGTCGGGCCTGCGCAGGCCGTACACGACGCCGCCGACGCTGTACGCGACGCCGCCCAGCGCCACCAGGAGGCAGGCGGCGAGCCCGGCGCCGTCCAGGAACTGCGGCATGAAGAACACCGCGACCCAGCCGAGCGCGATGTAGAGGCTCACGTAGAGCCAGCGCGGCGCGCCGACCCAGGTCGTGCGGAACACCACGCCGGCGACCGCCCCGGTCCAGACGACCGCGAGCACCGCCAGGCGCGTGCCGCCGTCCAGGGCCACCACGGCGAACGGCGTGTACGTCCCGGCGATGATCAGATAGATGTTCGCGTGGTCGAAGCGCCGCAGCAGCTCCACCAGCCGGGTCGAGCGCTGCCGGTGGTACGTGCCGGAGATCCCGAACAGCAGGCCGGACGCCAGCACGTACACGGCGGAGGCCAGCCGCGCCTCCAGGGTCGGCCCGAGCGCCACCAGCACCAGCCCGGCGACGAGCACGGCCGGGAACGCGCCCAGATGCAGCCAGCCCCGCAGCCGGGGGCGTGTGGGGGACGGAGCCTCGGGAAGGGACGGTGACGGCCGGTTCATCGTGGCCACGGCGACCTCCTCGCTCAACAACCTACGGTTACGTAGGTTACGCGACCGTAGGTTGATTCGGGAGGGGCCGACGGGAGACTCGGGGCGTGAGCCTCGCCACCCCGGCGCCGCGCGCCCTTCCGCCATGAGGGCGTCAGGGGACGAAGACCGCCAGCGGCTTCGCCGCCCTCCCCTGCTCCTCCACCAGCGCCAGCAGCGTCCCGTCCGGCGCGAAGACGCCGACCGGGCCGGGCCCCATGCCGAGCGCCGGCAGCCGGCCGCCGTGCGCGACCTTGCGGGCGTCCTCGGCGGTGACCTCGCGGCGCGGGAACGCGGCCGACACCGCGTCCCCGATCGGCAGGATCTCCATGCTCTCGGTGAGCTGCTCGATCGTGCGGGCCATGCCCAGGTCGTACGGCCCCACCCGGGTGCGGCGCAGCGCCGTCAGGTGCCCGCCGGTGCCGAGCATGGCGCCGAGGTCCCGGGCCAGCGCCCGGATGTAGGTGCCCGACGAGCAGCCGATCACCGCGTCCACGTCGACCAGGTCGCCCTCGCGGCGGACGTCGGTCACCGTGAACGCGTGCACGGTCACCGGCCGCGCCTTCAGGGCCACCTCCTCGCCCTTGCGGGCCATCTTGTACGCCCGCTCGCCGTTCACCTTGATCGCGCTGACCTGCGGCGGCACCTGCTCGATCGGCCCGGTCAGCGACGCGATCCCGGCCCGCAGCGCCTCCTCTGCCACATCACGGGCGGACGCGGTCGCGGTGATCTCGCCCTCGGCGTCGTCGGTGTTGGTGGTCTGGCCGAGCCGGATCGTGGCCGCGTACTCCTTCTCGGTCAGCGCCAGATGGCCGAGCAGCCGGGTGGCCTTCTCCACGCCGATCACCAGCACGCCGGTGGCCATCGGGTCCAGCGTGCCGGCGTGCCCGACCCGCCGGGTGCGCGCCAGCCGCCGCAGCTTGCCGACCACGTCGTGGGAGGTCCACTCCGCGGGCTTGTCGACGATGACCAGCCCCGAGGCGGCCGTGCTCATGGTGCTCCCTTCGTCGGTGCGGCGGGGTTCAGGCCGCGCCGAGCGAGGCCCGCAGGCGGTCGATGATGTCGGCCGGCTCGCCGGTGATGGTGAACGCGGCCGCGGTGCGGTGCCCGCCGCCGCCGAGCTCCACGCAGGCGCGGCCCACGTCCACCCGCCCCTTGGAACGGGTCGAGACGTACCAGCCGCCCTGGTCGTTCTCCTTCAGGACCACCGCGACCTCGGCCTCGTCGGTGCGGCGCAGCTGGTCGATGACGCCCTCCAGCTGGTCGTACGGGACGCCCCGGGCGTCGCGGTCGGCGCGGCCGATCGTCGTCCAGACCAGGCCGAGGCCGCCGGCGGCGTCGCGTTCGAGCCGGGCCCGGTTCAGCGCGCCCGCCAGCACCATCAGGTAACCGAACGGGGCGCGGTCCCACAGCTCCCGGCTCACCGCCTCCGGCCGCACGCCCGCGGCCAGGAGTCTTCCCGCCAGGTCGTGCACCTCCGGGGTGGTGCAGGGGTACTTGAACGATCCGGTGTCGCTGGCGACCCCCGCGTAGAGGCCCTCCGCGATGTCCGGGGTGAGCCGCGCGCCCAGCCGGCGGATCAGCTCGTCGACCAGCACGGCGGTCGCCGCCGCGTCGGGGTCGACCAGCCGGACGGCGCCGAACCCGGTGTTGGACGCGTGGTGGTCGACGACGATCAGCGCCCCGGCGGCGCCGGCCCGGCCGGCCAGGGATCCCAGCCGCTCCACGCCCGCCGCGTCCAGGGTGATCATGACCTCCGGGGCGGCGGGCAGCCGGGACGGCTCGACCAGCAGCTCCTGGCCGGGCAGGAAGCGCAGGATGTCCGGGACCTTGAACGGCTCCCCGAACGACGCCGCGACGTCCTTGCCCAGCGCCCGCAGCGCCTGCGCCAGCGCCAGCATCGATCCGAGCGCGTCGCCGTCGGGAGCGATGTGGCAGGCCAGCGAGATCTCGCCGGCCTCCCGGATGATCCGGACGGCGCGGTCCCAGTCCAGCCCGTCCCACCCGGAGGCCGGGGCCGGGGCCGGCGAGGCGGACGGGGCCGGCGAGGCCGCGCCCGGCGAGTGGTCGACGTGGTCGACGGCGCCGCCCCAGGCCAGCGCGGGGGCGTCGTGGTCGCTCGTCCAGACGCTCCCCGGTGCCCGCGGGCCGCCCGCCACCGGTTCGCTCACGATGACGAGTGTCCCGCTTCGCCGCCCTCGTCCTCAGCGTTTTCGCCGGTCCCGCCGGTCTCATCGGTGTCACCGGCGGGCGCCCGGTACGGGTCGGCCTCGCCCGCGTGGCTGGCGCCCCGCGCCGCCTTCGCGACCTCGGCGTCCCGCGCCCGCGCCTTGGCCAGCAGCTCGTTGATGTGCGCGGCGTCCTCCATCAGGGAGTCGGCGACGAAGGTCAGGCTCGGGGTGTGCCGGACGCCGGTCTGCCGCCCCACCTCCGAGCGGATGATCCCCTTCGCGCTCTCCAGGGCGGCGGCGGTCTCGGCCCGCTCGCCCTCCGACCCGTACACCGTGTAGTAGACGGTGGCGTCGCGCAGGTCGTTGGTGATCCGGGTGTCCGTCACGGTCACGAAGCCGAGCCGCGGATCCTTGATCCGCCGCTCCAGCATCTCCGCCACGATCTGCTGGATGCGGTCGGCGAGCTTGCGCGCGCGAGCTGCGTCCACCATGATCGCACTCCCTTTCCGTAGTTCTCGCGAGGAGCTCGCTAGTCCTCGCCGTTGTAGAGCCGCCGCCGCGCCGACAGCAGCTCGATCTCCGGGCGGCCGTGCACCAGCCGCTCGCACTTGTCCAGCACCTCGGTGCAGTTCGCGGCGGTGCCGGAGACCACCGCCACCCCGATCTCCGCCCGGCGGTACAGGTCGTTGTCGCCGGTCTCGGCCACGGCCACGCCCGGGAACCTCTTGCGGACCTCCGCGACGATGGGGCGCACGACCGCGCGCTTCTCCTTCAGCGAACGGACGTCCCCCAGCAGCAGATCGAGTGTCAGCGCACCCACGTACACCTGATGGATCACCTCGTGGATCTTCGTATCGAGTGGAACGACGGGCGGCGGCCCGGGTGTTCCCGGACCGCGTCCCTGGTGGACCGACGTGGACCGACGCGGCACGACGCCAGGCCGCGAGTGCGACCTGGCGCCGTGCCGTTACGTGCGCGACCTCGTGTCCGGGGCCGTCGCGAGGGCCTCAGACGCGGGGCTTCTCCCGCATCTCGAAGCACTCGATGACGTCACCGAGCTTGATGTCGTTGAACCCGACGCCGATACCGCACTCGAAGCCCTCGCGGACCTCGGTCGCGTCGTCCTTGAACCGGCGCAGGGACGACACCGTGAGGTTGTCGGCCACCACCGTGCCGTCGCGGACGAGGCGGGCCTTGGCGTTGCGCTGGATGACACCGGAGGTGACCATCGAGCCGCCGACGTTGCCGATCCGCGGCACCTTGAAGATCTCGCGGATCTCGGCGGTGCCGAGCTGGACCTCCTCGAACTCCGGCTTCAGCATGCCCTTGAGGGCCGCCTCGACCTCCTCGATCGCCTGGTAGATGACCGAGTAGTAGCGGATGTCCACGCCCTCGCGGTCGGCCAGGTCCTGCGCGTTGCGCTCGGGCCGGACGTTGAAGCCGATGATCACCGCGCCCTCGGAGGCCAGCGACAGGTTGACGTCGTCCTGCGTGATCGCGCCGACACCGCGGCGGATGACGCGCAGGTTGACCTCGTCGCCCACGTCGATCTTCGACAGCGAGTCCTCGAGGGCCTCCACCGAACCGGACACGTCGCCCTTGAGGATGAGCAGCAGCTCGTCCCGCTCGCCGCGCCGCAGGTCCTCGAACGCGTCCTCGAGGGACAGGCTCTTGCGGCTCTTGAGCAGCTCGGCGTTGCGCTTGCGGGCGACCCGCTTGTCGGCGATCTGCCGGGCGACCCGGTCGTCCTCGACGACCAGGAAGTTGTCCCCGGCACCGGGCACGGCGGTGAGGCCGAGCACCTGGACCGGACGCGACGGCGGCGCCTCGTCGACGGGCTTGAAGTTCTCGTCGAGCATCGCCCGGACGCGGCCGTGGGCCACGCCGCAGACGATCGAGTCGCCGACCCGCAGCGTGCCGCGCTGCACCAGCACGGTCGCCACGGCACCGCGGCCCTTGTCCAGGTGGGCCTCGATGGCCGAGCCCTGCGCGGGCATGTCCGGGTTGGCCCTGAGCTCCAGCTCGGCGTCCGCGGTCAGCACGATCGCCTCGAGCAGCCCGTCGATGTTGAGGCCCTGCTTGGCCGACACGTCGACGAACTGGGTCTGGCCGCCGAACTCCTCGGCGATCAGGCCGTACTCGGTGAGCTGGGCCCGCACCCGCTGCGGGTCCGCGCCCTCGACGTCGATCTTGTTGACCGCGACCACGATCGGCACCCCGGCCGCCGTGGCGTGGTCGATCGCCTCCGTCGTCTGCGGCTTGACGCCGTCGTCGGCGGCGACCACCAGCACCACCAGGTCGGTGGTGTCGGCACCGCGGGCACGCATGGCGGTGAACGCCTCGTGACCCGGGGTGTCGATGAAGGTGATCTTGCGGTCCTCGCCGTCCACCACGGTCTGCACCTGGTAGGCGCCGATGTGCTGGGTGATGCCGCCGGCCTCGCCGGCCTGCACGTCGGCGTTGCGCACCGCGTCCAGCAGCTTGGTCTTACCGTGGTCGACGTGACCCATGACGGTCACCACGGGCGGGCGGACCTGGAGGTTCTCCTCGCCGCCCTCGTCCTCGCCGTACTCGATGTCGAACGACTCGAGCAGCTCGCGGTCCTCTTCCTCGGGGCTCACGACGTGGACCTCGAAGTCGAGCTCCAGGCCGAGCTCCTGCAGGTCGCTCTCCTCCACCGACTGGGTGGCGGTGACCATCTTGCCGAGGTGCATCATGATCTGCACCAGCGAGGCCGGGTTGGCCCCGATCCGCTCGGCGAAGTCGGTCAGCGTGGCGCCCTGCGGAAGCCGGATCGCCTTGCCGTTGCCGCGCGGCGCCTGGACGCCGCCGATCGCCGGCGCCTGCATCTGGTCGAACTCTTGACGCCGCTGCTTCTTCGACTTGCGCCCGCGGGCCGGACGCCCGCCGGGACGGCCGAACGCGCCCTGCGTACCGCCGCGGCCACGGCCGCCGCCACCCGGGCGGGGACCGAAGCCACCGCCGGGACGACCGCCGCCACCACCGGGACGGGGACCGCCGAAGCCGCCGCCGCCACCGGGACGGCCACCGCCGCCGGGACGACCGCCGCCACCCGGGCGGCCACCGCCGCCACCGGGACGGCCGCCACCACCGGGACCGCCCCGCCCGGGGGCGGACGACGGCCGCGAGGACGGCATGTTCATCGGGCTCGGCCGCGGGCCGCCGCCCGCGGACGGCCGCGGCGGCATGTTGCCCGGACTCGGGCGGGGACCGCCCGCGCCGGGAGCGCCGCCGGGCCGGGGACCGCCGGCCGGACGCGGACCGCCCGGACGGTCGCCGCCGCCGGGCCGGTCGCCGCCGGGCCGGGGGCCGGGACGCGGCCCCGGCTTGGGCGCCTGGCCCATGCCGGTGTTGGTCGAGCTGAACGGGTTGTTGCCGGGACGCGGTCCACCGGGACCGCGGCCGCCGCCACCGCCGCCGTCACGGCGCGGGCCGGGACGCGGGCCCGGCTTGGGCGCGCGCGGACCGGGCTTGGGACCACCGTCGCGCGGACCGGCGTCACGCGGACCGCCCTCACGCGGGCCGCCGTCGCGCTGGCCGCCGGCCGGCGCGCCGCCCGGAGCCTTGGGCACCGGCGGGGCCGGGCTGGACGGGGCGGACGCCTGCGCGGGCGCCGGGGTGACCGGCGTGCTGGGCGCGGGCGGGACCGGACCCGGCCGCGGGCCGGGCTTGGGCGCTCCGCCGCCACCGGCGGGAGCCGCCGGGCCCGGCGTGGGCGCTCCTGGTCATCGCCCGCTACCTGGAGACGACCGGCCTGATCGACTTACTGCACACCGTCATCG